>JAITAJ010000277.1 GCA_031284185.1 Accumulibacter sp.
GAGGAAGCCTTGCGCGAGAAGGGCCTGGAGTCCAGAGTCTACGCCGGTTACCGCGTCACCGACGCGGCCACGCTCGATTGCGCGATCGATGCCGTGGGCAGCGTGTCTCTCGAAATCGAGGCCCTGCTCTCGCAGGGCTTGCCGGACACGCCGATGGCCAACAGCACGATTCGGGTGATCACCGGCAATTTCATCACCGCCAAGCCCGTCGGCGTGATCGACGGTATCGACATGCAGTACGCCGGAACGGTGCGCAAGATCGACGCCGAAGGCATCCGGGCGCAGCTTGGCCTCGGCAACATCGTCATCCTTTCCTGCCTGGGTTCCAGCCCGACCGGCGAGAGCTTCAATCTGGCGATGGAGGAAGTCGCCGAGGCGACGGCCATCGCCATCCGGGCCGACAAGCTGATCTTCCTGGCCGACAGCCAGGGCGTGGCCGACGGCAACGGCAAGCTGATCGATGAGTTGACCGCGGCCGCGGCGGAGCGCCTTCTGCGTGAAAACGACTGGTTTTCGCCCGACATCAAGCGCTACTTACCCTGCGCCGTGCGCGCCAGCCGTTCGAGCGTCGGACGGGTGCACCTGATCAGCTACAACGAGGACGGTACCCTGCTGCTCGAACTCTTCTCGCGTGACGGCGTTGGCACGGTCATCACGCGCGAATCGCTGGAAATTCTGCGCGACGCGCGCGCCGACGACATCAGCGGCCTGGTGGCGCTGATTCAGCCGCTGGAAGAAAGCGGGGCGCTGGTGCGGCGGTCGCGCGAACTGCTCGAACGCGAAATCACGCGCTTTTCCGTGGTCGAGCACGACGGGATGATCGTCGGCTGCGCCGCCCTGTACCCCTACGGCAACGATCGGGCGGAACTCGCGTGCGTCGCGGTACACCCGCAATACCGGCGCCTGGGCTATGGTAAGCAGTTGCTCAAGCGTATCGAGATGCGCGCCCGCGCGACCGGCATCGAGCAACTGTTCGTGCTCACCACGCTGACCGCGCACTGGTTCCGGGAGCGGGGATTCGCCGAAAAGACGCTGTCCGACCTGCCCGAGGAGAAACGGCTGGTTTACAACCTGCAACGCCGCTCCAAGATTTTCGCCAAGACACTGGCCTCGTAGCCTGCGGGCGTCTGGCGGATCGGCGGACGGCCCGATTCGATCGATTCAATCATTTAGCGGAGTCAATTCTCATGGCAAGAATGGTCAATTGCGTCAAGCTCGGTTGCGAAGCGGAGGGTCTGGACTTTCCGCCGTATCCGGGGGAGCTGGGCAAGCGGATTTTCGCCAGCGTTTCCAGGGAAGCATGGCAGCAGTGGGTGCGTATGCAAACGATGATCATCAACGAAAACCGCCTGAATCTCGCCGACGCCGACCACCGCAAGTACCTTGCCGAGCAGGTCGAAAACTACTTCTTCGGCGGCGGAGCCGATCAGGCGCCGGGTTACGCGCCGCCGGAAAGCTGACTTCAATCGGCGCTCATCGTCCTGACGCCATCGGGCGTGCCGATCAGGCACACGTCGGCGGGGCGTCTGGCGAACAGGCCGTTGGTCACCACGCCGGCGATCTGGTTGAGCCGCGTTTCGAGATCGACCGGATCGAGGATGCGCAGTCCCCTGACGTCCAGGATATGGTTGCCGTTGTCGGTGACGAATCCTTCGCGCGCGACGGGGGTGCCGGCAAGTTTGACGAGTTCCCGCGCGACGTAGGCGCTCGCCATTGGAATGACTTCCACGGGCAGCGGGAAATGGCCGAGATGCTCGACGAGTTTCGTGCCGTCGACGATGCAGACGAACTTGCCGGCAACGGCGGAAATGATCTTCTCGCGCGTCAACGCGCCGCCTCCGCCCTTGATCATGTGCATCCGCGGAGTAATCTCGTCGGCGCCGTCGACATAGACCGGCATGTCGGTGATTTCGTTGAGGTCGAAAACCCGGATGCCGTGGCTCTCCAGGCGTTTTTTCGTATCTTCGGAACTGGCGACGGCGCCGGCGACGCGGTCCTTCATGCCCGCCAGTTCCTCGATGAACAGCTTTGCCGTGGAGCCGGTTCCAACGCCGACGATGCGTCCTTCGACGACGTGCTCAAGCGCGGCGCGGGCCGCCGCCCGTTTCATTTCGTCCTGTATCATCTGAAGCCAGCTCCGGTCTGAAACCGCGTCCGCGGACGCGGAGCGAAACTCTTTTCGCGGCTGGAATTTCGGCCCTTCCAAGTCCGGCGAGTTCTTTGGAAAGTGCTTATTCTAAGCGATGCGCGTCCGGGAAACCGGGCTATACTTTGCGCCATTTCCGAATCGAGGGTGAGCCGGGAATGGCTGCGGACGACGCGAACGGCGCGGTGTCCGGGGCGATATCCGGTGTTCACCGGGGATTTGAAACCGGAAGCAAGTTTCGACAGGAGGAAATTCGTGTCTGAAGAAAGCCAGTTCAAGGGTAAGACCGGCTTGCGGCGGGTGTGGAACGCATCGGGTTATTCGCTTGCCGGCCTGCGCGCCGCCTATGCCTGTGAGGCCGCTTTCCGGCAGGAAACGCTGCTCGCGGCGATCCTGATCCCGTTGTCCTTCGTTCTGCCGGTGACATGGACCGGCAGGGCGCTGATGATCGCCAGCGTGTTCCTGGTGCTGATCGTCGAACTGATCAATTCATCGATCGAGGCGGTCGTGGATCGCATATCGCCGGATCGGCACCCCTTGTCCAAGCGGGCCAAGGACCTTGGCAGCGCGGCGGTTTTTCTGGCTTTGCTCGATGTCTTCGTGGTATGGGTCTGCGTACTTTTCAGAGGATAGAGGCTTGAGAGGACAGAAGACAGAGAAACCGGGCGCTTGGTTTTTCGTTCTTTTCACCCGGCGCGAAGCGCCCAAGCCGATCTGTCTTCCGTCTTCTATCTTCTAGCGCATCCGCGGACCCGTTCGCCGAATTTTATCTTCGGCGAGCCGGGAAATTCCGCCGCTATGCCGATGCGGCGATTTCGAGTTCGTCATTGCAGGGCGTCTGCCGATTTACCATCGCGCCGGTTTCCAGATAGGACAACAGGCGGTGCGCCGCCGCGTTCGGCGTCGTCTGTCCTCTGGCGACCTCACGGGTCAGTTGCGGCAAGGCCGCGGCTACCTGCGGATGACTCTTGAACAGGTGATGCAGGCCCGTCTCGATCAGACTCCACATCCAGTCGAGCGCCTGCTTCTTGCGCTTCGCCTCGAATTCGCCGGAACACGTGGTGATCTCGCGGTAACGTTCGATTTCGTCCCAGAACTCGACGATGCCTTCCTTCTTGAACGCGGAAATGCCGATGACCGGCGGACGCCAGTTGGGCGAGGCCGGACGCAGCATGTGCAAGGCCTGCTTCCACTGCGCGCGGGCGACGGCGGC
>JAITAJ010000287.1 GCA_031284185.1 Accumulibacter sp.
ACCTCAACCGCCACTTTGCTCCCGTCCTTCCACCTTCCCCAGCTCCTCCACACCCGCGAAAAACAATGTGTTGGATATCACCGTCGGCGGCAGCCATCCGTACAACAACATCAATACGCCGTTCGTCAGTGTAACGATCTGCGGTGCGAGCAAATGCGAAACGATCGATAACATCATTCTCGACACCGGCTCCGATGGTTTGCGCATCTTGTCTTCGGCGTTGAAGGGCCTCCAACTGAAGCAGGAAACAATCCAAGGCGATCAATTACTCGGCGAATGTTCCTTTTTCGGCAGTGGTTATACATGGGGAGGGATATATTCCGCCGAAGTCAAACTCACTCCAGATAAATATCCTAAATCCGGGCATACGCTGGGGAGCTTGCCCATCCAAATCATCGACCAAACCTTTCCCGATGACATATCGAGTTACTGCGGAAACCGTGCCATCAAAGACAATAAGCTCAATACGGCTTCCACCCTATATGGAAACGGTATCCTGGGTGTAGGCAATCGTGTGGCGGATGGTGGTACCTATTTCGCCTGCTCCAACAATGGATGTTCAGAAAAAACTACTTCTGTTCCGCTTGAAAAGCAGGTGAAGAACCCTGTCGCCATGTTGAAGTCCGATAACAATGGAGTCATAGTGTCTCTTCCGGCTAACAGCAATGGCAACGCCAAAAAAACAGGTAAACTGACGCTGGGTATTGGTACACAATCCAATAACAAACTGGAAGGTGAGGTATTCCTCCCCTTCTTGGATCAGTCGTCGAGGGAGTTTCAAATTAAAATTCCCGGACTTCCCAGTATAACAAGGGGATTTCTTGACAGCGGTACCAATTTCTTTGGGTTCAACGGTGGTGACATGACGAAGCCAAGCGGCAGCGACTTTTATTGCCCCGCGGGAACAAAGAATTTCCTTCCCACCACGTGGGGCGGCAAAGACATCGATCCTCCCAATGTGGGTCAGTTCAGTGTGGCTTGTAAGAACGAAGGCGAAAACAATCTCATCTTCGACAAGTTGGGTGGTCCCTCCTCCCGAAATAATTTGATCACTTTTGGATTGCCCTTCTTCTTCGGTCGTGATGTTTTCACCGCCATTGGCGAAAAGACTCCTAGCTGCTCTGTGGGGTACGTGGCTTTTAGAGAACCAGTCAAATTGCTAACTAATTAGCATTGAAGCGGCACCGCGAAGGCAGGCGCATTCGCCTGCCTTCAGAGGATAGCTATTCGAGAGGACAGAAAAGACAGATGATCTTGCGGCGCTTCGTGCCGAGTGAAAGAGGAAAAACCGGGCGCTCGGTTTCTCTGTCTTCTGTTCTCTCCAAGCGCTGTCCTCTGGAACGTGCTCGGTTTTCCCTCCTCTGAACGGCGCGAAGCGCCGCAAGTTCATCTGTCTTCTGTCTTCTCTAAGCTCTGTCCTCTGGCTAGTCCGACGCAAAGATGCTGCCCAGCTTGTCCATGCGTTCGAGCGCCATGCCGCAGCCGCACGCGACACAGGTCAGGGGTTCCTCGGCGACGATCACCGGCAGACCGGTTTCTTCCATCAGCAGACGGTCGAGATCGCGCAGCAGCGCGCCGCCGCCGGTCAACATCATGCCCTTGTCGGCAATGTCGGCGCCAAGCTCCGGCGGGGTTTTTTCCAGCGCGGACTTGACCGATGAAACGATACTGTTGAGCGGCTCGGTCAAGGCTTCGAGTATTTCATTCGAGGAAATCGTGAATTTGCGCGGAATGCCCTCGGCCTTGTTGATGCCGGAAACTTCCATGTCGAGCACGTCGGCCCCCGGAAAGGCGGAACCGATCTTCTTCTTGATGCTCTCGGCAGTGTTCTCGCCAATCAACATGCCGTAATTGCGGCTGATGTAGTTGATGATCGCCTCGTCGAGCTTGTCGCCGCCGACACGCACCGAACCGGCATAAACCATGCCGCCAAGCGAAATGACGCCGACTTCGGTGGTGCCGCCACCAATGTCGACGATCATCGAGCCGGTCGGCTCGGATACCGGCAGACCGGCGCCGATCGCCGCCGCCATAGGCTCCTCGATCAGAAAGACCTGACTGGCGCCGGCGCCGATCGCCGATTCTCGAATCGCGCGACGCTCGACCTGGGTCGACCCCGAGGGCACACAGATGATGATGCGCGGACTCGGGGAAAGCAGACGCGAATCATGTACCTTGCGGATGAATTGTTTGAGCATCTGCTCGGTGACCGTGAAGTCGGCAATCACGCCGTCCTTCATCGGACGGATGACGGTGATCGCGCCCGGCGCCTTGCCGAGCATATCCTTGGCGCTCTGGCCGACGGCCTGGATCGTCTTGCGGGCGTTCGGGCCGCCCTCCATGCGTATCGCCACGACCGAAGGTTCGTCCAGGACGATCCCCTGACCGCGCACGTAAATCAGCGTGTTGGCGGTGCCGAGGTCGATGGCCAGGTCGTTGGAGAAGTAACTGCGCAGAATACTGAACATGCGTTTCTATCCGTGGAAAGGTCCGATGAGCTGCGGACGGCAGGTTGTTTATGATACCTTATAAGACTTCCCGATTTTACATCCTGTTGATCCATCATCCATGTCGCTCACCCTGGAACAAGTCCGGCGGATCGCCCGGCTCGCCCGCGTCGAGATCAGCGACGCCGAGGCGGAAAATACGCTCGTCCACCTGAATCGGATATTTTCCCTGATCGAGGAGATGCAGGCCGTCGATACGTCCGGCGTCGAGCCGATGGCGCACGCGCAGGACTTGCCGCAGCGTCTGCGCGAGGACGTGGTCGACGAGACGAATCGCCGGGAGCGCTATCAGGCCGTGGCGCCCGAAATCGAGGCGGGTCTTTATCTGGTGCCGAAGGTGATCGAATGAGCATGATCCGGGAAGGACGGCGAGAACGGGAAATGTTTGCCGCCGCGCTTGAATCGAGGGTTTCGGGATGATCGACAAAACGCTCAGGCAACTGTCGCGCGCCCTGGCGGACAGGGAAATTTCGTCGGTCGAGCTGGCCCGGCTGTTCCTGGATCGCATCGAGAGGCTCGATCCGCAGATCAACGCTTACATCACCATCGACCGGGAAAAGACGCTGGCACAGGCCCGGGCCGCCGATGCGCGGCTCGCGGCAGGGAAGGCCGGGCCGCTCACCGGGATTCCGCTCGCGCAGAAGGACATCTTCTGCGCCGAGGGCTGGCGGACGACCTGCGGCTCGAAGATGCTCGGCAATTTCGTCAGCCCCTACGACGCCACCGTGATCGAGCGCTTCAACGCCGCGGGCGCGGTGATCCTCGGCAAGACGAACATGGATGAGTTTGCCATGGGGTCGTCGACCGAGACTTCGTACTTCGGCGTCACGCGCAATCCGTGGGACATGGAGCGCGTTCCCGGCGGCTCCTCGGGCGGCTCGGCCGCGGCGGTGGCCGCGCGCCTCGCGCCGGCGGCCACCGGAACCGATACCGGTGGTTCGATCCGCCAGCCTTCGGCGCTGTGCAACCTGACCGGAATCAAGCCGACCTACGGCGTCGTTTCCCGCTACGGCATGATCGCCTACGCCTCGTCGCTCGACCAGGGCGGCCCGATGGCCCGCTCCGCCGAGGATTGCGCCCTCCTGCTCGACGTCATGGCGGGTTTCGACGCGCGCGATTCGACCAGCCTCGATCGCCCGTCCGAAGATTACGCGCGCGCGTTGGAAAATCCCTTGGCCGGTCTCAGAATCGGCCTGCCGAAGGAGTTCTTCGGCGAGGGGTGCGATAGCGGCGTGATGCGCCGCGTCGAGGAGGCCATCGCCGAATACCGCCGGCTCGGCGCGAAAACCGTCGAGGTCGCCTTGCCGAACATGAAGCTGGCGGTACCGGCGTACTACGTGATCGCTCCGGCGGAAGCCAGCTCGAATCTGGCCCGCTACGACGGCGCGCGCTACGGCCACCGCGCGCCGGCCTACGACGATCTTGCCGACATGTACGCCAAGACGCGCGCGCAGGGCTTCGGCGACGAGGTGAAGCGGCGCGTTCTGATCGGCACCTACGTCCTCTCGCACGGCTATTACGACGCTTACTATCTGCAAGCGCAGCGCGTCCGGCGGCGGATCGCCGAGGATTTCGCCGAAGCCTTCCGCCAGTGCGACGTGATCATGGGGCCGACCAGTCCGACCACCGCGTTCAGGATCGGTGAAAAGGCGTCCGACCCGGTGCGGATGTACCTCTCGGATATCTATACGATCGCGGTCAATCTGGCCGGTCTGCCGGCCATGACCATCCCCGCGGGATTCGTCGACGGCCTGCCGGTCGGTCTGCAACTGATCGGCGATTATTTCGCCGAGGCCAGACTGCTCAACGTGGCGCACCGTTACCAGCAGACGACGGATTGGCACCGCGAAATGCCGGTGATCGGGTAGCCACGATTTGGCAACAGAGGAACCAGGAAAGGTCGAAGAAACGAAATGAACTGGGAAGTGGTCATCGGCATCGAGACGCATATCCATCTTCTGACGCAATCGAAGATTTTCTCCGGCAGCTCGACGGCTTTCGGCGCCGAGCCGAATGCGCAGGCCAATGCGGTCGATCTGGCGCTGCCCGGCGTTCTGCCGGTCCTGAATCGCGCCGCCGTCGAGTGCGCGATCCGCTTCGGCCTGGCGGTCGGGGGACGGGTGGCGCAGAAGTCGGTGTTCGCGCGCAAGAATTATTTCTACCCCGATCTGCCCAAGGGCTACCAGATCAGCCAGTATGAACTACCGGTGGTCGTCGGCGGCGAGCTGGCGATCACGGTCGGGCAGGAGCAGGATGAGGCGGCGGCGGAAAAAACCGTTCACCTGACACG
>JAITAJ010000288.1 GCA_031284185.1 Accumulibacter sp.
CGGACGGATCCGCTGATCGTCATCAGCGCCGACGCCAAGGCAACGCACCAGAGCATCGTCGACATCATGCAGGCGGCCCAGACGGCGGGTTACCCGCACATCTCCTTCGCCACGCAAGCGCCGCCGCAGTAACGGCCGGCGCCGGGAGCGCTCACTTTTGCCGGCGCTGTTGGCGAAAACACGGGTTTCTGACAGAATCGCGCCATGCTCAAGAAGATCAATGTCAGGCAGCTCACCGTCGGGATGTATCTGAAGGAGTTCTGCGGGTCGTGGATGGAGCACCCCTTCTGGCGCAATTCCTTCGTGATTTCCGATCCGAGGGACATCGATCTCATCCTGGGCAGCGGCATCCAGGAAGTGTGGATCGATTCCTCGCAAGGCCACGACATCCCGCCGGAACAACCGGCGATTTCCGAGGCGGAAACGGAGGCTCAGGTCGATGCCGAGCTCAGCGCCCTGGCGCAGGCGGCCCGCAGCGTCGCCCCGGTATCGATGCAGAAGGAGATGGCGCGGGCGAAGAAGATCTGCGCCCAGGCGAAGCAAGCCGTCACTTCGATGTTCCAGGAAGCGCGCATGGGCAAGGCGGTAGATGCCAACAACGCGCGCCGGATGGTCGAGGAGATTTCGGATTCGGTGACGCGCAGCCCCGGCGCGCTGATCGGCCTCGCCCGCCTGAAGACGGCCGACGACTACACCTATATGCATTCCGTCGCGGTCTGCGCGCTGATGATCGCCCTGGGCCGCCAGATGGGGTTCGACGAGGAACAAAACCGCAGGCTGGGCATCGCCGGCCTGCTGCACGACATGGGCAAGGCCAGGGTGCCGCTCGAAATACTGAATAAACCGGGCAAGCTGACCGACGAGGAATTCCGCATCATGAAGAGCCATCCGGAGGAGGGATTCCAGCTCCTCGAGGGGAGTCCCGGATTGGACGGGATCGCCCTGGACGTCGTGCGGCACCACCACGAAAAAACCGACGGACGAGGTTACCCGCAAGGAGCGCGGGACGGCGAAATCAGCCTGCACGCCAAGATGGGCGCGGTCTGCGACGTGTACGACGCGATTACTTCGAACCGGCCGTACAAGGCCGGCTGGGACCCCGCCGAATCCTTGCGCAAGATGGCCGAATGGGCCAGCGGCCATTTCGATCCGAACGTTTTCCAAGCCTTCGTCCGGAGCCTGGGCATCTATCCGGTCGGCTCGCTGGTCCGGCTCAGTTCCGGCCGCCTCGGCGTGGTCGTCGCCCAATCGCCGAAATCGCTGCTCATGCCGCGCATCAAGGTCTTCTTTTCCACGCGCGGCAACGCGCGCATCCTGCCGGAACTGATCGACACCTCGGCGCCCGCCTGCCGGGAAAAAATCGCCGGACGCGAAGATCCGGCCCACTGGAATTTTCCGGATCTCGACGAACTCTGGTCGATTCCAGTGGAATCCTGAGCCGTCCTCCGTTCAGCCGTCCGCGTTGATCGTGGCGATCAGGGCCCGCAACACGCTGTCCGCCTGGTCGTTGGCCACCTGGCAGGTGCCGGCGGCGTGGTGTCCGCCGCCGCCGTAGCGCAGCATCAACTCGCCGATGTTGGTCCGGCTGGAGCGGTCGAGGATGGATTTGCCCACAGCGAACACCGTGTTCTGCTTTTGCAGTCCCCACAGCGCGTGAATCGAGATGTTGGTCTGCGGGAACAGGGCGTAGATCATGAAGCGGTTGGTGGCAAAGATGGTTTCCTCGCCGCGCAGATCGAGCACCACCAGGTTCTTGTGGACCGTGGAGCAGCGCCGCAACTGCTCCTTCGCCTTTTCCGCGTGCTCGAAATACAGATCGACCCGTTCGCGCACGTCGGGGAGATCGATGATTTCGTCGATGGAATGGTGGCGGCAGTACTTGATCAGATCCATCATCAGCGCGTAGTTGCTGATGCGGAACTCGCGGAAGCGCCCCAGGCCGGTGCGGGCGTCCATCAGGTAGTTGAGCAGCGGCCAGCCCTTGGGTTCGAGGATCTCCTCGCGGGAAAACTGCGCGCTGTCGCCCTGGTCGACCGCCGCCATCATGTCGTCGAACTCGGCGGGAAAGCGCGACCTGCCGCCGTAATAGTCATAGACTACCCGCGCCGCCGAAGGGGCGTCGGGCGAGATGACGTAATTCTTGTGCTCGCCGGGATTTCTCAAGGTCTCCGACAGATGATGGTCGAACACCAGATGCGCCTCCGCGACGTAGGGCAGATTGGTGGTGATGTCGCGGGCGGTGACGGGAATCTTGCCGTCCTGCATGTCCTTGGGGTGCACGAACTTGATGTCGTCGATCAATTCCAGCTCGTTCAACAACACCGCGCACACGAGGCCATCGAAATCACTGCGCGTCACTAGACGGTATTTTTCCTGAGACATCGAAAACTCCTTCAAAAAAAATGGACGACGAGGACATGGTAACAGGGTCAAAAGACAGGGAACAGCATGATTTGTCGAAGGCGACGCGAGGATGAACGACAAGATCGCGGCGTTGAAAGCGCTTTGCGCGGCGCTTGCTCGTTGGCAAGGCCATCGGGGTGGCCGCTACTGGCAGATCATCATCAAGAACGGCGGGAGAGCTGGATGCCACACACCTGCCGTCCGGCGTGCGCGTCCCGCCTTGCCAATCCAGCCACCCCCGCCGCGTCGATGCACAATGCAAAAGCGCGGAAGTATTGCGTCGGCGGATCGCGGCTTA
>JAITAJ010000304.1 GCA_031284185.1 Accumulibacter sp.
CAACGCGGCCCTGGTGGAGGCGGGATTGCCGCCGATGACGCCGGAACAGATCCGGGAGACCGAGGCGCAGATCGTGGCGCAGACCACGCGGACGCGGGAACTCGCGCAGAAAATGGAAGCGGCGCCGGAGCCGAATCTGGAGGATACCCTGCGACAGGCGGGCATTCCCGAGGAAACGATACAGGGGGTCAACGCGGTGCTGGAAATGCCGCCGCCCGACCCAGCCGACTACGGCGACGGCCTTTCCTGGCGGGCGGCGGTCGACCGGTACCTCTCCGAGTTCGAGCGGCATCTGCCCCTGTCGGAGAGCGCGCGCGCCGGTCAGCGCCAGAGTATGCTCCTGATGGGACCGGACGGCGACGCCGAGCTGGAGAAAATGGCGGGGCCGATGCCCACCCTCGTCGAGGCGCTGACCCGGGCGGGGCTTGCGCCGGAGCAGGCGGCCCTGCTTGCCGGGGAACTCGAACACGTGCCGTCCTTCGACTCGCTCACGGAGACGAAAGCCTATCTGAGCGGGCTGGAAGGACGGGTCGGCTTCGCGCCGGGTTCGATGACCAGGGTGGTCGAGTCCATGGAAAACGCCGCCGCGAAGATGGGCGTCACGCTGGATGCGCCCGCCGTGGCCACACCGGATCCGGCGGACACCGCGGACGAGGACGCCGCCGCGACCGCCGGCCGTCTGGCGGCGGCCGCGGCCGGCCCGATGGCGGGCAAGGCCGCCTTGGATGCCGTGAAAGGCGCGGGAGAAAAAGCGGCGGACGCGCCACCGCCTTCGCCGCCGCCGCCCGCCGGAGGGGAGACCCTCCACTATGCCTACCAGGACTTGAGCGGGCGCGATTTTTCCGGGAAAAATCTGGACGGCGCGGATTTCACCCGGGCCACGCTCAAGGGCGCCAATTTTGCCGGCGCTTCGCTCAGGAGCGCGGATTTCGATCATGCCGACTGTACGCGGGCAAACTTCACGAAGGCCACGCTGGACAATGCCTCCTTTCGGGAAAGCCGGTGCCGGAGCGCGTGTTTCACGGAGGCTTCGGCGCAAGGCGCGCGCTTCGTCGAGACCGACCTGTCGGGCGCCGAGGCGTCCGGTCTCGGGGCGAATCGCGCGGAACTGGATGGCGCAACGCTCATGGAGGCGAACGTGGGCAAGGCGGTCTTCCAGGGCGCGCTCATCAAGAATCTTTCCGCCGCCGGTCTCAAGGCGGAAGGCGCGGACTTTTCCGGCGCCAACTGCATGGATTGCGATTTTTCGGGCGCGGATTTTTCGGGCGCGAACTGGAAAGCGGCGCTGATTTCCGGCACGCGGCTGGATCGGGCCGGTTTTCGCGCGGCGGATCTGGGCGAGGCGACGCTGTTGGGCGGCACCCGGCTCGCGGAAGCCGATTTTCGCGGCGCGGCCCTGAAAGGCGGGGACTGGCGCGCGGTCGACGCGCGCCGGTCCCGTTTCGACGCCTGTGACGCCGGGGGCGCGAATTTCATCGGCTGTTCGCTGGGGGGCAGCCGTTGGGAGCTTGCCAAGGCGCAAGGCGCGGATTTTTCCCGCAGCGATCTTTCCGGCGCGGATTTCTCCGGGTCGAATCTGATGCGCGCCGCCCTGCGCGAGAGCCGGGTGGCCGGAACGGATTTTTCGGCGGCCAATCTCTACGGCGCCGATCTGTATCGCGCCGACATGACGCTGGCGGAAACGCGGGACGCGCTCCTGGGAAATACGCTGCTCTCGGCGCGTCGGGAGACAAAGGCATGACGCCGGATGAAGCGCGGGTTCTGCTGGCGACCGGCGAGGTGACGGGCGCGGATTTCTCGGGGCTGGATCTGTCGGGCGGCCATCTCGGCGGCGTGAGGCTGACGGATTGCCGTTTTCTGGCCAGCGTTCTGAAAAAGGCCGATCTCAAGGGCGCGCGGCTGCAAGGTTGCGACCTGAGCCGCGCCGACCTGTCGGAAGCCATGCTGGAAGAGACGACACTCACGGATTGCCGGCTGGCGGACGTCACCGCGACGAACAGCGTCTGGCGTGGGGCGGCGCTCGTCAGGGTGAGTCTGCGGAACGCCGGGTTTTACAATGCCACCGTGCAGGAAACGCGCATGGAGGGGGTGGACTTCACCGGCGCGCGGCTGACCCGCGCCTACTTCAGCCGCGTCGCGCCCGGCGCGGATTTCATCGGGGTGGAAGTCGACCGGCTCGCCTGTCTGGAATGCGATTTTTCCGGTCTGGCCTTCGTCGGGGTCAAGGGCGAACTCCTGTTCCTGAAACGTTGCGCGATCGCCGGTCTGAAGGCCAGGGATTGCGATCTGCCGCAACTCATCGCCCGCGAGAACGATTGCCGGGGAGCGAGTTTCGAGGGATGCCGGCTCCCCCTTGCGAGTTTTGGCGGGGCGAATCTCGCGGGGGCGAGCTTCGTCGCCTGCGATCTTTCCGGCGCGTTTTTTTCCGGCGCGAATCTACAGGCGGCCCGCCTGACGAGGGTCGATCTGGAAAAGGCCGCTTGCGCGGGCGCGGATTTTTCCGGCGCGTTCCTGCAAGAAGCCAACTGCCGCATGGCGGATTTTTCGCACGCGCGCCTTGCCCACGCGCAGCTGGAAAGGCTGGACTTGACGCTGGCGGACGCGCACAATGCGGCATTTTCGGAAGCGCGGATGCGTGACTGTGTTCTGGAAGGGCTGCGCCGGACGGACGAGGCCCGCTTGCAGGCGGAACGATTCGGGTTGACTTGAAAGAAGGAGGAGATCGTGGAATCCCACCGCGTGGAAATGCCCTGGAGCGAAAATACGCTGACCGAAGGCGTCGTGCAGATGGTTTGCGAAACGCGCTACATGATCGCCTCGCGCATGGCCGGCGCGGTGCGCGCCACCCGCGCGGCGGGTTGTCTGCTGCGCCCGGAAACGGGGGATCGCGTGCTCGTGGCGCTCACCGGCGAAAACGCCTGGGTGCTCACCGTGCTGGAACGCGGCTCCCAGGCGGCCACCCTGGAACTCCCGGCGAAAACCACGCTGAATGCCGAGCGTCTGGACATCGAGGCGCAGACGCTGGCGCTTTCCGCGCCCGTCATGATGTTTTCCGGCAAACTGCTCGCGCAAGGCTTCGATTTCGTGCGTACCGCCGCGGTCAGGCTCGTGGAAGTCGCCGTCCGCCGCCACGGGCGTTACGGCAAGCATCGGGAAGAAACGAGGGACACGCTGGAACTGACCGCCGGACGCCTGCGGGTGGAAAGCCGGCACAGCGCCTCCATCCAGGCGGAAAACGTCGACATCGAGGCCCGGAAACTGCTCGACATGAATGCCGGCGATCTCGTCAAGGTGGGTTGAACGTGTTCGCGCTCACCCTGAAAGGCGGCACGGCGATGAGCACCGTGCCCGACGTCTGCCAGACGCCGGCCCCTCCGGCGGGGCCGGTGCCGATTCCCTATGTGAACATCTTCCAGTGCAACATGGTGGATCCGGGTTCCGCCTGCCAGAAGGTGATGATCGACGGCGCGCTTGCCCTGAACGAAAAGTCGAAGACCCTGATTTCCAACGGTGACGAGGCCGGCACGGCGGGCGGCGTGAGTTCCGGGAAATTCATCGGCCAGGGGGAATTCATCATGGGTTCGCAGAAGGTCAAGTTCGAGAACAAGAATGCCGTTTCGCAGGGGGCGCAGACCAAGCACAACAATGGCAACACGATCGGCCTCTGTTCCATGGCCGGACAAGCCAAAGTCATGGTGCAATGAAAGGCGGGCGGTTTTTTTTCTGGCCTCTTTCCGGCGTGCTCCTGCTGGTCGCGGCCTGCGGGGGCAAGGAGGCGATTGCGCCGCCCATGCCCCGGCCCAGACCGGCGGAAGACCCTTCCCGCGTGATCTGGCAGGCGGAACCCGGCGGGGTGCGCCTGTCCATCGAAGCCGCGCCCGACCTGAACGCGCGGGACGGTCTGCCGCTCTCCCTGAGCCTTTGCGTCTTCCAGCTGGACAAGACCGGAAAGTTCGACGACCTCGCGCAGACCCCGGAGGGGCTGGACAAGTTGCAGGACTGCACGGTGGACGCCGCGGGCGCGGTGAGCGCCAGGCGTTACTGGCTGCAACCCGGACAGAAACTCACGGAAGACGTGGATCGCGCCGAAGGCGCGCGGACGATGGCGGTCGCGGCGGGTTACGCGCATCTCGAACCGGAACTCTCGCGCGCCAGCTTCCGCTACCTCATGCACACCGACCGGGAAGGCTACATTCCGGGCTTTCGCAAGACCGTCTACAGCGCCGCGCGAATGGAAATCGTCATACGCCTGACCGCCTCCCGGGTCAGCATCAATGGGACCGAACGCGATGCACAATAAGCCGCTCTTCTGGGAACAGGGCCTGTTCCTCCAGGCGCAGCATTTTCAGATGGAACAGCGTCTGCACATGCACACGCGCGCCTATTCCAGCGCCTTCCTGAATCCCTATCTGCACGGCTTCGGCCGTCTGGAGATCAATGAAGGCGCGCTGGACGGCGATCGATTCGAGATCACCGCGCTCTCTCTTCTGACGAAGGATGGCGACTGGATCAGCTTTCCCGACAATGCCACGCTCGCTCCGCGCCCGTTCCGCGAAGCCTGGAAGAACCCGGAAGTGCCCCTGCCCGTGTTCCTCGGTCTGGCGCCTTTTCGAGAGACGGGCGACAACGTCCTTCAAACCGACACCCCCGAAACCGCGCCGGACAGCTACCGCTACACCACGCCGCTCACGCCCGACCTGGCCGCGGACCTGCACGGCAAGGGGCCGCCGGCCGACGTGCGCGCGCTGCGCTATCGTATGCAGCTGTGCCTTGGCGACGAAATGCGGAACACGCTCACGCGCATTCCCGTCGCCCGCCTGATCCGCGACGGCGAGCGGGCGCGGCTCGACCACGACTTCCTGCCGCCGCTCATCGACATTCATGCCTTCGGCACGCTCGCCAGCCTGCTGCGCGACGTGCGCGACGTGCTGCTTTCCCGCGCCCGGCAGCTGGAAGAATTCAAGATGGTGGGCGGCGAGATCGCCAAAAGCTCGCAGACGACGAATCTCTACGGCATCACGCTTTTTTCCATCCTGGGCGTGATTTCCCGCAACGTGCCGGAACTGGAGCAGTGGCTCGCCGCGCCGCGGACGCATCCCTGGCCCGTGTTCATCGCCCTGAGCCGGCTGGTGGGCGAGCTTTCGGCATTTTCCGCCTCGCTTTCCCCCCTGGGCGAGACGCCGCAAGGCGAACGCGCCGTGCCGCCCTACGACCACGAGCAGCCCTATCCGTGTTTCCAGGCCGCGTGCGGCGTCATTACCCGGCTGGTGGACGCCCTCGTGGTCGGTCCCGATTTTTCGCTCACCCTGGAAGCGCGCGGCGATTTCTGGAAGACGTCGATACCGCAATCGGCGCGCAACAATTCCTATGCCTACTGGCTGCTCATGCGCTCGCAGACGGACCCGCGGCTCGCGCAGAAAACCGCCGCCTTCGGCAAGCTCGCGCCGAGTCCGGCATTGCCCAACATCGTCGCGCGCGCGCTGCCCGGCATTCGCCTCATCCATGCCGAGGCGCCCCCCGTGGGTCTGCCCCGGCGCAAGGACACCGCCTATTTCATGATCGACCAGAGCGATCCCCTGTGGGAAGAAACGCTGCAACACGGCGAAGTCGCCTTCTTCCTGCCGGACGCCCCGCCCGATCTATGGGCGCAACTGACCGTCATCCGCGAATGAGGAAGACAGGTGCTGACACGTTTTTTCCCGCTCATCCACAGTGCCCGCTCCCTGGCGAGCGACGCCGCCCTGCCGCTTTCGGAAATCAGCGCCCGCCTGTACGAGCTGGCGCGGGAAGAGCAGGATTCACCCGTGCCCGCGCGCGCGGACCCGGACGGTGAAAAGCCCGCGCCCGGCCTGCCGGCGGAGCGTCCCGATCTCTCCCGCTGCCGTCTGGCGGTATATGCCTGGGCCGATGAAATCCTGCTCACTTCCGCCCGCCCCGACGCCTCGCTCTGGGCCGCGTACAGTCTGCAACACACGTTCTGCCAGACTTCCGCCGCCGGGACGCTGTTTTTTCAGACCCTGGACGAGCTGCTCGATGCCCTCTTGCCGCTCACGGGCGAGGCGGCGGAGGCCGGAGAGGAGTTTGTCCTGCCCGCTCGCCTGGAAGCCGCGGCCCGGCTGAGCCGGGAAGAGAACTTCGCGCGGCGGGAGCTGGATGTCTTCGCCCTGTGTCTGCTGCTCGGATTCTGCGGGCGTTACTTCGAGATGCCGCGCCAGCGCGAAAAGCTGCGGGAGGCGGCGCGGCTGATCCTGCGGGGGAGCGAAGGCGCGAAAGCGCCGTCACCGAATCGCCGGGTCTGGCGGCATCAGGAATTGCCATACGCGATGGAATGGATTTTTTACGCGATCCTGCCTCTGATCGCTACCTTGCTGTTCGGTCTGTATTGCGCCGATCTTCTGGTCGAGGTGCCCAGGATCGGGTTCAGAGGACAGAGTTCAGAGGACAGCGATTTGAGAAGACAGAAGACAGAGGGGCTTGCGGCGCTTCGCGCCGGGATGGACGAAAAACCGGGCGGGGGTTCAGAGGACAGAGGCTTGAGAAGACAGGGTTCAGAGGACAGCGACTTGAGAAGGCAGGGTTCAGAGGACAGCGACTTGAGAAGACGCCGGGGGATGGACGAAAAGAACCCTTGACATGTTATAAAGCAAAATCATCCTTGAATATGAGGTTTGCAAATGCACGTCAAAACCCTTGTTGCCGTGGTTCTCTCTGCGTCCAGCCTGCTTGTCACCAGCCAGGCACTAGCCGACAGACCCAACCTTACACCTGAACAGCTTGCCAAAGCCAGACAATCGGCTAGTCAGCTCAATCCCCCCGTGGATTTTGACGCAATGCTTGATGAAGTGGATAAGCTAGGTGTGGAATGCACGGGAGATTTGACCCGTAAGGCAAGGATTATCATTTGTGGGCAAAGAATTGAAAATGCAAAACTTAAAGCCGACACGGAAGCCACACGAGCCAAAAATGCTGAACTTATAAAAGAGATACAACGACGTATCAAAGAGGACAAATAATATAATATCATTATGGAAAATGAAGCTATAAAATCATCCGAACACAGCGAAACCACGGAACAGCTAAAAGCGAATCACGAAAATATCAAACCCCTTGATGTTTGACCCGTCAATGAAGCCATAGGGAAAATCAGACTTGATGAAGTCTTCGACACCTTCGATGAAAACGCTTCAACCAAACTGACCCTGGAGGATAAAAAGGAAATTGAGGATTTGATTATCCAACTCACCGAATGAAGAACAGACAAGAATAATATTCTTCTGGATATTTCGACGTTTATTGAATCGTTATGAAACGAAGTAACCAAGGACGATTTGATAGATAATATGACTGAAAGAATGACAAAACGACAAAAAATGCTTGCGGCGCTTCGCGCCGGGGGATGGATGAAAAACCGGACGCTCGGATTCAGAGGACAGGGGCTTGAACAACAGAAGACAGAGAAACCGGGCACACAGGGATCGAGGTGATCGGAGCGAACTCCAACAAAAGCCGGTTCAATAATTCTATGAAATACCGGCGAACCCGAGCGACGGGAGACATCCGCTTTTTCACGGTCAATCTGGCCGGGCGTTCGCGGATTTTGCGGGTCGAACACGCCGTGGATGCGACTTCATGGATTCCACGCCGCCGAGGACGCAGGCCATGCCGGATGGCGGCGCCGGGGAGTGCCATGCTAAACTCTTCGAGTTGTCGAGTCACGGCTTGGATGCCGCCGTCGTCCACCCCGTCCCGCCGACAGAAAACCGAAATCCGAACCACCTCGATCGATGGACTGAAAAATGGACTTGAAAGTCCCGGCTGTCAGTGGATTCCTGTCGCCTCCGGCAGACCATGAAAACTAGAAAACCAAACATTTTCAATGGCTTGTGGGTATCCATGAAGGCCATTGAATCATGATTGGAGCTTTGCGATGAAAACGCTGGGCGTGATTCTGAAGGTCTTTTCGTGGGTCGCCCTTTTCCTCGCCTTGCTGGCGTGCCTGACCCTGCTCGCCTGGTGGATGCGCTGGCCGATGTTTACCGGCGTGTTCATCGCGCTCGGCCTCATCGCCGGAGCGCTCCTGTTCTTCGTCGGGCGTTTCTTCTGGCGCCTGCGCAACAAGCGCCGGTTCGTCGAACAGGCGCTTTCCGGACTGGAGGACGCGCGGCCCGCCAGCGCTCCCGAAACTCCGCTGGAAGCCCTGTGGAACAGCCTCTTGCTGCATGACCGGAAAGGCCATAGGCGCGTCATCGATCCACGCGATTTTCTCGAACGCGCCTGGTATGCGGTGCTGGATACCACGGGGCGCCTCTCGCCGCTTTTCGCCGAACATCCCTCGGATCAGGATGCCGCGCGACCCATCGCGCGGCACGATTTCTCCATGACCACGCTCCTGCAGGTGCAGGAAGCCGCCTTGGACGGAGCGGACAAGGAAGAACTCCTGACGCTCATGGCGCGCGACGTGAAGAAAGGCGCCCTGCGCGGACTGGTGCTTCTGATTCCCCTTGATGAATTGAAAGCGGACGACCAGAGCCTGCATGAGCGCGGCTATCTCCTGCGTACCCGCCTCTACGAATTGACGGCGGC
>JAITAJ010000135.1 GCA_031284185.1 Accumulibacter sp.
TTCCACGAGGTGGCCAACAACCTTGCCGACCAGCCTTCCATCAGCATCCACGTCTATGGCAGGAACATCGGCCAGGTGGAGCGCCATGTCTTCGACCCGGCCACGGGCGCGGCCAAGTCATTCGTCTCCGGGTATTCGAGCGATGTCGTGCCCAATCTCTGGAGCCGATGATTCGATGAGGCTGCAATCCGGATTCCATCGCGCCCTGCGCGGCGCGGCCCTCTGTCTTGGGTCGCTCGCGCTTGCCAGTCCCGCGGCATCGGCCCGACAGGAGGGCGGGACCTTCGTCTTCTGCTTCGAGGCCAGCCCGGAAGGGTTCGATTCGGCAAGGAGCCTCACGCTCTCCTCCTACAACGCCGTTACCGATCCGCTCTATGGCCGGCTCCTGGGCTTCGCCCCGGATGGCGCCGCCGTCGTGCCGGAACTGGCGCGCTCCTGGGAAACCGCCCAGGATGGACGTCAGTTTACGTTCCACCTGCGCCCCGGGGTGAAGTGGCACCAGACGGGTTATTTCAAGCCTTCGCGAGAACTGGACGCCGACGACGTGATTCTTTCGCTCGACCGGCTGCGCCGCAAGGATCATCCCTTCAACAAGGCTTACGGCTGGAGCGAATACCCCTACACCAAGACCTATGCGACCAATATCAAGCGCCTGGAGAAGATCGATCCGCTCACGGTGCGCGTCACCCTCGAAAAACCGGACGCGGCGTTTCTCGCCAATCTGGCGATGCCCGTTTCCATCATCATTTCCGCCGAATACGCCGGACAGTTGATCCGGGCCGGACGCCTGGCCGACATCAACGTCAAACCCATCGGCACCGGCCCGTTCCGCTTCCGCCGCTACGAAAAGGACGCCCAGATCCGCTACGACGCCCATCCGGACTACTATGCGGGACGCGCCCGCTTCGATCAGCTCATCTACGCCATCGTGCGGGATTCGGCGACGCGCCTGCAAAAACTGCGGGCGGGAGAATGCCATCTTTCCATTTCGCCCAAGCCCCAGGAAATCGCCCTCGTCGAAGCCGATCCGCGCCTGAAGCTCATGGAGACGACGGGAATTTCCACCGGCTTTCTCGCCTTCAACACCCGGAAAAAGCCCCTGGACAACGCCGATGTCCGCCGCGCCCTGTCGCTGGCGATCAACCGGAAGGCGCTCTTCGATTCGGTCTTCCACAGTTCCGCGCGGGAAGCCGCCGGCATGTTGCCGCCCTTCATGCTGGGCCATGACGAAAAACGCAGGGGCATTGCCCACGATCCGGAAACGGCGAAGGCGCTTCTCAAAAAGGCGGGGATTCCCCCTGGTTTCGAGATCGAACTCTGGGCCATGCCGATTGCGCGCTCCTACAACCCGGATGGCCGCAAGTTCGCCGAGATGATCCAGGCCGATTGGGCGAAGGTCGGCATCAAGGCGAAGATCGTCACCTACGAGTGGGGCGATTACATCCGGCGCGCCCACGCGGGCGAGCACCAGGTGATTTCCCTGGGCTGGAGCTCGGATAACGGCGACCCGGACAATCTGCTCGTGCCGCTCCTTTCCTGCGCGCGCCAGGAAAGCAGCCTGAGCCGCTGGTGCCATGCCGGTTTCGAGGCGCGGCTCGAAAAAGGACGCTACGAACAGGACGCGAAAAAACGCGCCGCCCTCTACCGGGAACTGGAAGGCATCCTGGCTGCGGAACTGCCCATCCTGCCCATCGCCCACGGCGTCTTCGCCCAACCCATGCGCCGCGAGGTCGAGGGATACCGGGTGACGCCCCTGGGGCGCACCTTCCTGCACGGCGTCTCCCTCGCGCCCGCCAGTCCTTCGAGGCCATCTGCGCCATGACCCGCATCTACCTTGCCTCCCTCACCGTTCCCGGCTGGGCCATCGACGCCAATCGCCACGTGAACAACCTCGCCTATCTCCACTGGATCCAGGAGGCGTCACTCGCCCATTCCTCGGCCTCCGGTTGGGGCATCCGGCGCTTCATGGCCGAAGGCCGGACGTGGATGGTGCGCAACCACACGATCGACTACCTGCGCCCCGCCTTCGCCGACGACCGTCTGCACATCCTGAGCTGGACGCTCGCGGTCGGCACCACGAGCACGCAGCGCCGCCATCTCTTCTGGCGCTCCGCAGACCGGCAGGTGGTGGCGGACGCGAGAAGCGCCTTCGTGTTCGTGGATATCCGGAAGGGGGAATCAACACCCATTCCCGACATCATCCGCGCGCGCGCGCCGCTCGCCGAACCCGGGCTGGCGCTGGAAAACGCCCCGGCGGAAGACATCCCGGAGGCCGTCGACGCCCTGCTGCGGCAACTGGAGCGAACGGCGGAACTCCCCGGCATCTACGTGGACCAAACGCCTCTCGGCAAGACCCGGCCGGATTTCCAGTTCTGAGGCCGCCATGCAAGACAAGGATATAGGCACAGACCAAAAATGTATTTTTGCGGATTCCGCGATGTTCCCGCCATCGCTTCATCGCGGCGCATCCAGCGTATGAGCCGTTGAAAAAACGGATTTTTCAACCTCCCGGAACAACGCCGGGAATTGCATGAAAGAAAGGAACCGCCATGTTACTCTGGGAAGATGGGCCGCGCAAAAAGGCGCGCATCGAGATCATCCCCATGATCGACGTCATGAT
>JAITAJ010000050.1 GCA_031284185.1 Accumulibacter sp.
CATGTCATCATTGTTTCGCCGCCAATGGCTCAAACGCGCGTTGTCGCTGGCCGCTCTGACCTTGACTCTCGGATCGCCGGCCTTTGCCGCGCCTTCGGCTGCCAATCTGGCGATGATCGCCGAGCCGCAGACTCTCGATCCGATGGGAACGACGGCCGATCTGGTCGGTACCATCATGCAGCATGTCTATGAGCCGCTCTACACTTACGACGCCAACTGGAACGTGGCGCCGATGCTGGCCGATGGCCTGCCCGCGGTGAGCGACGACGGGCTGACGCATACCATCACGCTGCGCCGGGGCGTGAAGTTCCACAATGGCCGCGAAATGACCGCCGAGGATGTGGTCGCCTCGCTGAAGCGCTGGATGGAGGTCTCGCCGCGCGGCAAGGCCGTGGCGAACGAAATCGCTTCGGTCGAGGTCAAGGGGTCTCACACGGTGGCGCTGAAATTGAAGACGCCGTATGCGCCGCTGCTTTCGCAACTGGCCCTGCCTACCAGCATGGCCGCGATCATGGCCAAGGAGAGCATCGCGCCGCAGCTCAAGGATTTCATCGGCACCGGGCCTTATAAATTCAAGGAGCGCCGGCCCGATCAGTACACCTTGCTGACCCGGTTCGACGATTACACGGCGCGCGCGGAACCGGCTTCCGGTTACGGCGGCAGGCGCGAGGCGCTGATCGAGGAACTGCGCTTCGTGCCGGTACCGAGCGCCAACACGCGCGTCGAAGGCACGCTCTCCGGGCAGTTCGACTTTGCCGATCTCCTGCCGGTCGAATCGATCCAGCGCCTGGAAAGGGCGGGGGACACGGTCGCGCCGATCATGACCCCGTCCTTCGGATTCCCCTATCTGGTGCTCAACGCCA
The DNA here is from genome assembly GCA_031284185.1 of Accumulibacter sp. Lineage (GTDB taxonomy): Bacteria > Pseudomonadota > Gammaproteobacteria > Burkholderiales > Rhodocyclaceae > Propionivibrio. The sequence continues at coordinate 864 of JAITAJ010000050.1, forward strand.
AGGAAGGCGTCCTTGCCTCGCCGGCCATGCGCCTGGCGGTACAGACCGCGTTCGGCGAGGGTGAGATGATGGCCGCCGCCTTCGGCGATACCCGCTTCTTCACCGTCGAGCCGAACCATTTCCCGCAGGGCACGCCGTTCTATTCGACGGCGGGCGCCGACAAGTACAACCAGCGCGACCCCGAGGCCGCCCGGTCGATGGCGGCCAAGGCCGGTTATGCCGGCCAGCCGGTGCGCATCATGGCCAGCCGCCAGTATGAGTTCCATTACAACATGGCGCTGGTCATGGCCGAGCAGTTGAAGCGCGCAGGCATCAAGACGGACTTGCAGATCGTCGATTGGGCGACGCTGGTGCAGCGCCGCGGCGACCCGAAACTGTGGGACATCTACGTCACGCACTCGCCGGTGTTCCCCGAACCGATGCTCTCGCCGCCCCAGTTGAACGAAGGCGCGCCCGGCTGGTGGAGCAGCCCGGCCAAACAGGCCGCCCTTTCGTCCTTCAACCGCGAAACGGACCCGGTCAGACGCGGCGCGTTGTGGGGCGAGGTGCAACGGGTCATCTATGACGAGGCGCCGTACATCAACGTCGGCAAGTTCAACAGCCTGTCGGCGCGTTCCAGACGCTTGCAGGGTTACGTGCCTTCGGCCTGGCCGTTCTTCTGGAACGTCACGGTCGGCGGAAAGTGACCGGACGCGCCGAGAGATGATCGGGCGGGCGCAAGGCCCGCTCCCCCGCGCTTCCTCCCCTGTTTTTCGCGCCATCGGCGGCGGCGCGGGAGCGGGGAGGGAAGTGGACATGGAATGACGAGGAATCATCCGAGATGTTGCGATTCATTCTTGCCCGCCTGGGCGGGACAGTGGCCGTGCTGGCGCTGGTGGCGGTCATGGTCTTCGCCCTGACCCGGCTGGCTTCCGGCGATCCGATCGCCGTGCTGCTCGGCGATCAGGCCAGTGTCGAGGACATCGCCCAGGCGCGCGCGCAGTACGGTCTGGACGAGCCGCTGCCGACCCAGTTCGGGTATTGGATCCGGGAAGTCTTGCGGGGCAACCTGGGCCAGTCGATCTTTCTTCAGCGTCCGGTCACGCAGGCGCTGGCCGAACGGACCGAGCCGACTTTTTTCCTGGCGCTTTTCGCCGTGAGCATCGCCGCGCTGATCGGCGTGCCTTGCGGCCTGATCGCGGCGGTCTGGCGTGGCCGCGCCGCGGATCAGGTGTTCAGCGCCGTGGCGATGCTCGGCGCCAGCGTGCCGAGTTTCTGGATGGGACTCGTTCTGATCCAGATATTCGCCGTCGGGCTTGGCTGGTTCCCGGCCTCGGGCTACGGCAACCCCGGCGTGTCCCTGCCCGAGCGCCTGCACCATCTGGTGCTGCCGGCCATCGTGCTCGGCGTGCTCAATTCGGCGCTGATCATCCGCTTCACGCGCGCCTCGGTGCTCGACATCCTCAACGAGGATTACGTGCGCACCGCGCGTTCCAAGGGCTTGAGCGAGCGAGCCGTGATCCTCGGACACGTGCTGCGGAACGCGCTGGTGCCGATCGTCACCGTCGTCGGCCTGACGCTGGCCCTGATGATCGGCGGCGCGGTGGTGACCGAAACGGTGTTCAACCTGCCCGGCGTCGGCAATCTCGTGGTACGCGCGGTGCTGCGCCGCGACTATCCGGTCATTCAGGGCGCGCTCCTGGTCATTGCCGGTATCTACGTGCTGATCAATCTGGCGATCGACCTGATTTACATGCTCGTCGATCCGCGCATTCGGGTGTGAGACCGTGGAACGCTTGACTTACGTTCTCAGGCGTCTGTTCGCGCGGCGCGTCGTGCTGGTTGCCGCGCTGCTGCTCCTGGCCGTCGTGGCGCTGGCAATTTTCTTTCCGCTCTTCTCCGGCGTCGATCCGAACGCCATTTCGGTGATGGATCGGCTGAAGGCGCCTTCCGCCGACCACTGGGCCGGCACCGATGAGCTTGGGCGCGATCTGGCGATGCGCATCGTCTGGGGCGGGCGCTATTCGATCATGATCGGCATCGCCACCGCGCTGTTCTCCGTCATTGCCGGCACCACGCTGGGATTGCTGGCCGGTTTCTTCCGCCGCCTCGACGGGCCGATCATGCGCGTCGTCGATGCCATGATGTCCTTTCCCGACATTCTGCTCGGCATCTCGCTGGTGTCGATTCTCGGCGCCTCGCTGTGGAACGTCGTGTTCGCGCTCGCCATCGTTTACACGCCGCGCGTCGCCCGCGTCGTGCGCGCGTCCACGCTGGTCATCCGCGAGCTGCTGTTCGTCGACGCGGCGCGCGCGCTGGGCGTGTCCACGCCGCGCGTCCTGTACGCGCACATCCTGCCGAACCTCTTTTCGCCGGTGCTGGTGCAACTGACCTTCATCTTCGCCTACGCGATCCTCGCCGAAGCCGGATTATCCTTCCTCGGCGTCGGGGTGCCGCCGGAAATACCGACCTGGGGCACGATGATCTCGTCCAGCCTGCAATACGCCGACCGGGCCTTCTGGACGATTCTCTTTCCCGGCGTCGCCATCATCCTGACCGCGCTGTCCTTGCAGATCGTCGGCGACGGCGTGCGCGACATGCTCGACCCGAAACTGAGGAAATCGGCGTGAAATCCCGAAGACATCCCGCCGCGGACAGGGCAAGGCGCTTCCCATTCGCCGGATCGGGGTTTCCCCGTGGTTTTCAACGCCTGATCGATTTTCCAAAATGACGCCATCGACGCTTTCCAATCCGCCGGACCCTGTCGCGCGTCTCTCGGTGCGCCATCTGTCCACCTCGTTCATGACCGACCGGGGCCGCGTGACCACCGTTTCCGACGTTTCGTTCGACATTCCCCCGGGACGCACGCTGGCGCTGGTCGGCGAATCCGGTTCCGGCAAGTCGGTCACCAGTCTCGGGCTGATGGGTCTGCACGGCAAGGGTTCGCAGGCCATCGTCGAGGGCGGGGCGCGCTTCGTCCGGCGCGACGGGACGCGCGTCGATCTTCTGGCGCTGCCGGAGGCCGAGAAGCGCCGTCTGCGCGGCAACGAGCTGGCGATGATCTTCCAGGAGCCGATGACCAGCCTCAATCCCGTGCTCACGGTCGGCGAGCAGATCGCCGAATCGGCCCGCCTGCACCTTGGCATGGATCGCGGCGAGGCGCTGCGGCACGCGAAGAAGATGCTCGAACTGGTCGAAATCCCGGCAGCCGGACGCCGTCTGCGCGAATACCCGCATCAGCTCTCCGGCGGTATGCGCCAGCGCGTGATGATCGCCCTGGCCATGGCCTGCAATCCGACCTTGCTGATCGCCGACGAGCCGACCACCGCGCTCGACGTGACCATCCAGGCGCAGATTCTGGCGCTGATCCAGCGCTTGCGCGAGGAGACCGGCATGAGCGTGCTGTTCATCACGCACAATCTGGGCGTGGTTGCCCAGTACGCCGATCACGTCGCCGTGATGTACGCCGGGCGCATCGTCGAAACGGCGGACGTCGGTCCGCTGTTCGCCGAGCCGAGGCATCCCTACACGCGCGGACTGCTGGCCTGTCTGCCCGGCATGGCCGCGCGCGGCATGGCGGCGGGCGGCGCCCGCCCGCGCCTCAAGGCGATCAGCGGGCAGGTCTGCGGCCCCTTCGATCCGCCGCCCGGATGCGCTTTCGCGCCGCGCTGTCCGCAACGCGACGAGGCGTGCGACGCGGCGATGCCGCCGCTCGCGGCGGCGGGCGAGGCGCGGCAGGCGCGCTGCATCCGGCTCAGAGAACAGAATTCAGAGAAGACGGCGGGGTGCCGTATTCGCGCCGGAGGGGCCTTGCCATGCGCCTGATTCAAGCGTGGGGGATCGCGCGAAACCCGTGGCCGCCATCGATTTTCCGCATGAGGTTTGACCGATGAACGGGGAAACGCCTCCACTGATCGAAGTTCGCCATCTGCGCATGTATTTCGGCGCCGGGGAACATCCCGTGCGCGCGGTGGATGATGTCAGCTTCTCCATCCGCCGGGGGGAAACGCTGGGACTCGTCGGAGAATCCGGCTCGGGCAAGAGCACCATCGGGCGCATGTTGATCCGTCTGCTCGATCCGACCGGCGGCGAAATCCACGTGGAAGGCCGGGACATCGCGCGACTCTCGCAACGCCGGATGCGTCCGCTGCGCTCGCGTATGCAGATCATCTTCCAGGATCCCTACGCCAGCCTCAACCCGCGCATGCGCGTCCGCCAGATGCTCGGTGAAGCGCTCGACACGCACGGGCTGGCCAGGGGCAGGACGGCGCGCGCGAGGCGCGTCGCCGAATTGCTCGATCTCGTCGGCTTGCGTCCCGAGTACGCCGACCGCTACCCGCACGAGTTCTCCGGCGGCCAGCGCCAGCGCCTCGGCGTGGCGCGCGCGCTGGCCGTCGAGCCGAGCTTCATCGTCGCCGACGAACCGCTGTCGGCGCTGGACGTATCGATCCAGGCGCAGGTGGTCAACCTGCTCAGCGATCTGAAGGATCGGCTCGGGCTGACCATGCTGTTCATCTCGCACGATCTGGACGTCGTCGAATTCCTGTGCGACCGGGTGATCGTGCTCTATCTGGGGCGGATCATGGAGATCGCGCCGACCGGAACCCTCTACCGGCAGCCTCGGCACCCCTACACGCGGGCACTGCTCGCCGCCTCGCCGATTCCCGATCCGGCGCGGCGTCCCGACGGGCGCTCCGTGCTCGCCGGCGACATTCCCAGCCCGACGCATCCGCCCTCCGGCTGTGTGTTCCGCACCCGCTGCCCGCACACGCGGCCCGCTTGCGCCGAAACCGTTCCGCCTCTGGCCGAAACCGCTCCGGGGCACTGGAAAGCCTGCTTGCGCGACGATCTCGCGCTCACCCCTCCGCGAGGAAACTGAAAAAATCATGGAAAGCCTCCGACCCGCCCCCGTGCTTCTGGATTGCCATTACAAGGGTTTTCCGATCGCCGCCGCGCCATGCCGCATCGACGAGATCGCCACCCGCGGCTGGAATGTCCTGGCCGGCGACCTGCCCTTCCCGATCGCCCTGCTGCGCGATTCGGCGCTCGCGCACAACATCGCCTGGATGCGGGAATTCGCGCGTTCGCGCGGCGTCGAGCTGGCCCCGCACGGCAAGACGACGATGTCGCCGGAACTGTACCGCCGCCAGATCGACGCGGGCGCCTGGGGACTCTCGTTCGCCACCGTCTACCAGCTTTCCGTCGGCGCGGAAGCGGGCCTGAGACGCGCGTTGATTCCCAACCAGATCGTCTGCGATGCCGATCTCGACGGACTGGCGGCGTTATTGCACGATTACCCGGCCTTGCGCGTCTGGTTCCTCGTCGATTCCATCGCGCAGATACGGCTGATCGAAGCCTGGAAGACGAAACGGCGGGAGCCGGCATGGTTCGACTGTCTGCTGGAGATCGGCATTCCCGGCAAGCGCGCCGGCTGCCGGACACTGGACGAGGCGCTGGCCGTCGCGGCGGCGATTCGCGCCAGCCCGGCCTTGCGCCTCGGCGGCATCGAGTGCTACGAAGGCAGCGTCGCGCAAGGCGATTCCGGGCACGATCGCCGCGAGGTCGACGCGCTGATGGCGCGCGTGGCCGATGCCGCGCTTGGCTGCGACCGCGGCGGCCTGTTCGAGAATGACGAGGTGCTGATGACCGCCGGCGGATCGGCGCTCTTCGATCTGGTCACCGACGGACTGAAACTCCGGCTCTCGAAGCCGGTGCGCGCCATCCTGCGTTCCGGTTGCTACGTCGCGCACGACCACGGTTCCTACATGAACCTGCTGAAGAAGGTCGAGGAACGGCAGCATTTGGCGTCCAGCCTGAAACCGGCGATCGAAGTCTGGGCGATGACGCAGTCGCGGCCCGAGCCGGGCCTCGCCATCCTGAGCTGCGGCAAGCGCGACGTTTCGCACGACCTTTCGCTGCCCGTCGCGCTGTTCCATTGCGCCCAGGGCCAGAACGCGGCCCGGGCGATTCCCGGCGGCTGGCGGCTGACGGACCTCAACGACCAGCACGCCTATCTGCGTTTCCCGGAGGCCGATCCCGGCCCGGCGGTCGGCGATCTGATCGGTCTCGGCATTTCCCACCCGTGCACCACTTTCGACAAATGGCGCTGGCTGCCGGTGATCGATGACGCTTACGCGGTCATCGGCGCCGTCAGTACCCACTTCTGAGATCATGGATACGCCAGCGCCCCACCTGTTGCAACACCTTCAGGAGCGATACGCCGATCTGCCCGAGGCCCAGCAGCGCGTCGTCGACCTGATCGCGCGCGATCCGCGAGGCGTCGCCGGCGCCACCGTCCAGCAGCTCGCCCAGCGCGCCGGCGTATCGATGCCGACCATCGTGCGCGCCTGCCGCTCGTTCGGTTTCGACAGCGTGCGCGAGTTCATGCTCGCCCTGGTCCATGACATCGCCCTGATCGAATCGCCGCCGTACCGCTATCTGCACCGCAGCGTGCGGGCGGACGACGCGCCCGCCGACATCTGCGGCAAGATACTGCGTTCGGTCGTCACCTCGATGTCCGCGCTCGAAGATGAACTCGACGTCGCCGCGCTGGAACGCGCCGCCACGGCCATCGCCGCCGCCGAGCGGATCGACTGCTATTCGTCCGGCGCCACATCGACCTTCATCGCCAACGACTTTCAGGCGCGGCTCTTCCGTCTGGGGCTGCATTCCAACGCCTATTTCGATGCCCATCAGCAGCTGATTTCGGCCTGTACGCTCGGGCCGCGCGGCGTCGCCGTCGCCGTTTCGCACGTCGGGCGAATGCCGACGCTGCTCGAAGCCACGCGCTTCGCGCGTTCGCAGGGCGCGACGGTGATCGCGCTGACCCAGCCCGGCGCGCCGCTGGCCGTCGAATCCGACATCATGCTCGGCGTGTCGGTGCCCGAGGACGCCGTGATGCGTGTCGGCACGGAAGCCTACATCGCTCACCTGCTGATCGTCGAGATGATCACCGTACTGGTCGGCCAGCGTCTCGGTTCCAAGGCCGCCGATCGTCTGCGCCAGTTTCGCGGCGTGCTGGCCGAGCACGGCATCGACAGCGAATCGCACGTGGCCATGACCATGTCGTGGTCGCGGGCAGAAAGAGTTCAGAGTTCAGAAGATAAGGAAGACGAAAAATCTGGCGGCGCGCCGCGCCGCGTAATTTGACTGTCCTCTGTCCTCTGTCCTCTGTCCTCTGTCTTCTGATCCCTGTCCTCTGATCCCTATCTTCCTTTATCTTCTGAAAATGTCTGAAACGATTCTATTGCGGAACGGCCTCGTCATCGACGGGACCGGCAAGACGGCGTATCGCGCCGACGTGTTGATCGACGGTGAGCGGATCGCCCGGATCGGGACCGCCGATCCGGGCGATGCCGCCGCCCAGTTCAACTACGCCCTGCTCCTCGAGAACGGGGAGGGCATGCCGATCGACAAGTCGCTCGCGGCGCACTATTACAAACTGGCTGCAGATCAAGGCTATGCTGCCGCTCAGTGCAATTACAGCTTCCTCCTCTTTAACGGCGACGGCATTCCGATGGACAAAGCACTGGCGGCGCATTATTTCAAAATGGCTGCCGATCTCGGGTGTGTGAATGCCCAGTGCAGTTATGGATTCATCCTTTCGAACGGAGATGGCATTCCGACGGACAAAGCACTG
>JAITAJ010000153.1 GCA_031284185.1 Accumulibacter sp.
AGCAAAAACAACACCGCGCCAAATGACTGCTTCTTTCCCCGAAACATGGCACAAAGATTTCTCATCATAATGTCCTTACAAGGTTGGAAATATGAGCGCTGATCAAAAGCCTCACGAGCCTGTCGTCGTTTTCATCAGAGTTTAACATAGGCGTCAGGGGGCAAATGGCAAGCGCCACGGTTTTTCGAAGATGAGCATGTGGTACATGCAAGGCGGAAAAGCGCTTCGCCTTTCCATCCCGCGCTCGCTGTTCGCATCTCATCGACGCCATCAGCGCACCCGCCGCACGTCCGCGCCCAGGCGCGTCAGTTTCTCCTCGATCCGCTCGTAGCCGCGGTCGAGGTGGTATATCCGCTCGATCAGGGTCTCGCCCCGGGCCACCAGGCCGGCAATGACCAGGCTGGCGGACGCGCGCAGATCGGTCGCCATGACCGTGGCGCCGTCGAGCGCCGGCACGCCGGTGACCACGGCGTTGCTGGCGTCGATGCGAATGTTGGCGCCGAGCCGGATCAGCTCCACGGCATGCATGAAACGGTTCTCGAAGATCGTCTCGCGGATGACGGCAGCGCCGTCGGCCACGCTGTCGATGGCCATGAACTGCGCCTGCATGTCGGTCGGAAAGGCCGGATAGGGCGCGGTGCGCACACTGACCGGCTTGAGACGGCGCGGCGCCTTCAGGACGATCGAATCAGACCGGCAGTCGACCACGCACCCCGCCTCCCTCAGCTTGTCGATGACCGAATCGAGCAGCGCGGCGGACGTGCGCGTCAAGAGAATCTCACCCCGCGTCGCGGCGGCGGCGCACAGGTAGGTGCCGGTCTCGATCCGGTCGGGCATGACCGGATGGTCGGCGCCATGCAGCCTGTCTACCCCCTGGATGCTGATGCGGTCGGAACCGGCACCCGAGATTCTGGCGCCCATCGCCGTCAGGCAATTCGCCAGATCGACGACCTCGGGCTCGCGCGCCGCGTTCTCGATGATGGTTTCGCCTTCGGCCAGCGTCGCGGCCATCATCAGGTTCTCCGTGCCGGTCACGGTCACCATGTCGGTCACGATGCGCGCTCCTTTCAGACGCCGCGCCTGGGCCAGCACATAGCCTCCTTCGACCCGGATTTCCGCGCCCATGGCCCGCAATCCCTTGATGTGCTGGTCGACGGGCCGCGCCCCGATGGCGCAGCCGCCCGGCAGGGATACCTTGGCCTCGCCGTGACGCGCCAGCAGCGGACCGAGCGCCAGAATCGACGCGCGCATGGTCTTGACCATCTCGTAGGGCGCGACGGGATTGTCGAGCCGCCGGCCATCCAGGGTCAGCGCGCCGTCGCCGTCCGCGGCAATGGCGACGCCCATCTGCCCGATCAGGCGCCGCATCGTCGCCACGTCGTTGAGGCGCGGCACGTTGGAAAGATTCAGCGGCCCGTCACTCAACAGACTGGCGCAGATGATCGGCAGGGCCGCGTTCTTCGCGCCGGAGATCGCCGCTTCACCGACCAGCGGGACGCCGCCCCGGATCAGCAGCTTATCCACGGAGCGCGCTCCATTCCTCGGGAGTCAGGGTTTTCATGGACAGCGCGTGCAGCTCGCCGCTGTCGAAATAGGGGCGCAACAAGGCATTGACCGTCTGCTGACGCCGCACGCGGCTCTGGCCGGCGAAGCGCGCGCTGACGATCAGGGCTTCGAAATGCCGCCCGTCGCCTTCGACGCGCAGCGTTTCACACGGCAGGCCGTCGGCGATGAGGGTCTTGACACGGTCGGGTTGCATCATCCTGAAAAACTCCATTGCGGAAAATTGCGGCGCGAAGCGCCGGTAAGCGGGCCGTCTTCCGTCTCCCGGTCCCGCGATCAGTACCTCAGCTTGTAGCCTTTGCGCAGCAGGGTCAGCGTGCCCGCGCCCACCGCCAGGAGAAACACGGACGAAACGGCCAGACTGACGAAGGGCGAGACGTCGGAGACACCGAAGAAACCATAACGGAAGCCGTCGATCAGATAAAAGACGGGGTTGAGATGAGACGCTCGCTGCCAGAAGGGAGAAAGCGAGTGGATGGAAAAGAAGACGCCGGAGAGCATGGTCAGCGGCAGGATCAGGAAATTCTGGAAGGCGGCCAGTTGGTCGAACTTGTCCGCCCAGATGCCCGCGATCATGCCCAGCGACCCCATGATCCCGCCGCCGATCAGCGCGAAGGCGAGAATCCACGGCGGCGCCGCGAATTGCAGCGGCGCGAACCCGGTGGTGACCGCCAGCACGCCCAGACCGACCATCGCGCCGCGCAGCATCGCCGCGCCGACGTAGGCCAGAAAGAATTCGCCGTAGGAGATCGGCGGCAGCAGCACGAAAATGATGCTGCCGGTCACCTTGGCCTGGATCAGGCTGGATGAACTGTTGGCGAAGGCGTTTTGCAGCACCGACATCATGATCAGTCCGGGAACCAGGAAGGCCGTGTAAGGCAGGTCGTTGATCTCGACGCGGCTCTCCAGCACGTGCGCGAAGATCATGAGATAAAGCAGGGACGTCAGCATCGGCGCCGCCACGGTCTGAAAGCCAACCTTCCAGAAACGCAGCACTTCCTTGTACAGCAGGGTGCGAAAGCCGCTCATCGTGTCCGCACCGCCTTTTCGATGTCCTGCCCGCGCATGATCTCGACGAATACGTCTTCCAGATCGGTCGTGGTCAGGCGCATGTCTTTGATCGGACATCCCGATTCACGAATCGCGGCAAGCAGCGGCTCGACTTCGTCGAGGCCGCCCAGCTGGAAATTGAGATAGCCTTCGCCGGGCAGGACCCGCCGCATGACCGCTTCGGGCAGCCTGTCGGCGGCATCGACCCGCAAACCCAACTGGTATGCCGAGAAACGCTCCAGCAGGTCGCGCGTCGAATCGAGCGCGACGACGCGCCCTTGCTTGAGCATGGCGATCCGCCCGCAGAGCGCTTCGGCTTCTTCGAGATAATGCGTCGTCAGGATGACCGTGTGCCCCTCGTCGTTGAGACGCTGTATGAATTGCCACAGCCCCTGGCGCAATTCCACGTCGACGCCCGCCGTCGGTTCGTCGAGCACGATGACGGGCGGCTTGTGCACCAGGGCCTGGGCCACCAGCACCCGCCGCTTCATGCCGCCGGACAGGCGGCGCATGTTGGTCTCCGCCTTGGGCGCGAGACCGAGATTTTCGAGGATCTCGTCGATCCAGTCGTCGTTTCTGCGTAGGCCGAAGTAGCCGGACTGGATGCGCAGTGTCTCGCGCACCGTGAAAAACGGATCGAACACCAGTTCCTGCGGAACGACCCCCAGTTGCCGGCGCGCCTGGCGATAATTCCCCTGCACGTCGAAACCCATGACCCTTATCTCGCCGGAATCGGAACGCACCAGGCCGGCGAGGCAGGAGATCAGGGTCGTCTTGCCGGCGCCGTTGGGGCCGAGCAGTCCGAAGAATTCACCTTCGCCGATTTCAAGGCAGATGCCATCCAGCGCCTGGACATTGCCGAAACGCTTGGTGATTTGCCGAACCGAAACGGCGATGCTCATTGGCATTTTGCGGAAACCGCGCGATGTCCGCCGCTCAAGCGAGCGGAAGCGACCCGGTGACGCCGTACAGTCCGGCGAGGCTCAGCAGGCCCGGCGGCGGATTGACCACGGAGAGCGAGAGTCCGCGCGCGGCGGCGGCGCGGCGCAGCGCGAACAGGACGGCCAGGGCCGAGGAATCCGCCTCGCGCACCAAAGCGAGATCGAGCAGCAACGCCCTTTCCGCTTCCGCGCCCAAAAGAGCGCGCCCCGCGTGAAGCAGGGCGCGCGCATTGACGATGACCATCGGCAGGGTCACCCGATAGACGTTTCCATCCTTCTCGATCATTTCTTCACGGCTTCGAGCTGCTTGTTCTTGTCGGACAACATCTTGATGAGGCCATCGATGCCGTTGGCGCGCACTTCCTGAATGAAAGTATCGCGGTAATTGGTCACCAGACTGACCCCCGCGACGATCACGTCGCAAACCTTCCAGCCGTCCGTCCCCTTTTCGACGGAATAATCGAGCTGGATCGGCTTTCCGCCCGATTGCAGAATCTCCGTCCTGACCATCACGTTTCCATCGCCGGCCGGCTTGTTGTTCGGCTTGTAACGCACGGTCTGATCCTTGTATCCGGTCAGCGCGTTCGAATACGTGCGCACCAGCAGCGTCCGAAACTCATCCGCCAGCCGTTTCTTCTGATCGGGATCGGCCTTGTTCCAGTCCCGTCCCATCGCCAGCGCCGTCATGCGCTGAAAATTGAAACGCGGCAGCACCTTGGCCTCGACGAGTTCGATCGCCTTGCCCGTATTTCCGCGCTGGATGTCGCTGTCCTGACGGACGATGGACAACACTTCCTCGGTGATCCCCTTGATCATCGCGTCGGGAGAATCCTCCTGCGAAAACGCGGACGAAACCGGCAGGATCAGGCCCAGCAGCAACGAAAACAAGCATTTCATGGCAGTCCCCAAAAGAGTCACTCCTCGTCATCCTCTTCAAGCGGCGGCGGATTTCCGTCATACACCGCGTTGCGACGCATCTGGAAATAGGCGTCGCGGATGTAGCTGTATTTGTCGAACGCCGCGGCCTCGATCAGTCTGTCGGTCGGCAGCAGACTGGCGCGCAGGTCGATGAAATGCACGCCGATCAGCGTGTTGCGCGCCGCCACGTCGTGTATGCGCTCCATCGGGTCGACCCAGGCGTCGACCACGAGACCGAAGGTATCGCGCACGTTTCTCGGGCCGACGAGCGGCCAGTACAGATACGGCCCCTCGCCGACGCCCCACTTGCCGAGCGTCTGCCCGAAGTCTTCGGCGTGTTTTTCCAGGCCGAGATCGCTGGCCACGTCGATCAGGCCCACGATCCCCACCGTCGAATTGACCAGCACGCGCCCGACGTCCGACGCGCCTTCGGTGATTTCCCCTTGCAGCAGATTGTTCGCCGCGATCCACAGATCGGCGATGTTGCCGAAGAAATTCCCGATGCCGGCCTTGACCGGGCCGGGCACCACCGTGTCGTAGCCTTCGGCGATCGGCTTGACCACCCCGTCGATTCCCTCGTTGACCGAGAACATCGCCCGGTTGAACCCTTCAAAGGGATCACGGGGGTTGTTCGCCGTCGTCGCGCACCCTGCCACACCCATCGCGGCGAAGGCCGCGATGACACAAAATCCGGCGATGCGACTATTCACGAACCATCCTTTCACTCATTTACCGCCCGGGGTCTCGGAAGCCTTGCTGAACAGGAATTGACCGATCAGCTTTTCCAGCACCACCGCCGACTGCGTCCTGGCGAAGGTATCGCCGGATTGCAGCATCTTCTCGTCGCCGCCGGCGTCGAGGCCGATGTACTGCTCCCCGAGCAGACCGGCGGTCAGGATCGACGCGAAGGTATCCTTCGGAAACCGATACCGGCCGTCGATCATCATCGTCACCAGCGCCTCGTAGTTCTGCGAATCGAAGTGGATTTCCGTCACCCGGCCGACGACCACGCCCGCGCTCTTCACCGGCCCGCGCACCTTCAGGCCGCCGATGTTATCAAACTTGGCGATCAGCCGGTACGTTTCGGCAAAATTGGCCGACGAAACGTTTCCCACGCGCAGCGCCAGAAACAACACGGCGAAAAAGCCGACGGCCACGAAAAAACCCACCCAAAGATCAAGCGACTTGCGATTCATCAGATTCCCCGGAACATGAACGAGGTCAACACGAGATCGAGCGCGAGGATGGCCAGCGCCGAATACACCACCGTCCGCTTGATCGAACTCGAAACGCCTTCAGCCGTCGGAACGGCGTCGTACCCCTCGAAAACCGCGATCAGCGAGACCGCGGCGCCAAAAACGAAACTCTTGACGATGCCGTTCCACACGTCCAGATAGAAGTCTACCGAACCTTGCATCTGCGACCAGAACGCTCCTTCGTCGACGCCGATCAGCACCACCCCGACCAGATAACCGCCGAATACCCCGACGGCCGAGAACATCGCCGCCAGCAAGGGCATCGAAACGACTCCGCCCCAGAAGCGCGGCGCCACCACGCGGGCAATCGGATTGACCGCCATCATGTCCATCGCCGTCAGTTGCTCGGTCGCCTTCATCAGCCCGATTTCGGCGGTGATCGACGATCCCGCGCGCGAGGCGAAAAGCAGCGCCGACACGACCGGGCCAAGCTCACGGGTCAGGGACAAGGCCACCAGCACCCCCAGCGCCTCGGACGAGCCGTAGCGCTGCAAGGTCTCGTAACCCTGCATACCGAGCACCATGCCGATGAACAGGCCGGAAACGAGAATGATCAGCAGCGACTGGAAACCGGAAAAATAGACTTCGCGGATCGTCAGGCGCAGCCGGCGGAACGACTGGCCCGAGTAGAGCAGGATCATCGCCAGGAAACGCGCCGCGAAGCCGAGCGTCTGCAAGGCGTCGTTCACGCGGTGGCCGATCGAGCGGATCGCTTCGAGCGCGGTCTCAAGCATGGCCCATCCCTGACATCGATTCCTCCTCGAAAGGGACCGCCGGATAATGGAAATGCACCGGCCCGTCGGCCTCGCCAAAGACGAATTGATGCACGAAGGGATCGGTCGAGGCCCGGATGTCCTCGGGCGTTCCCTGGGCCACGATCTGGCCGTCGGAAACGAAATAGACGTAATCGGCGATCAGCAGCGCCTCTTGCACGTCGTGGGTCACCAGCAGCGTCGTCGCGCCGAGCGCGTCGTTCAGCTTGCGGATCAGTTGTCCGATCACTCCCATCGAAATCGGATCGAGGCCGGCGAAAGGCTCATCGTACATGATCAGCATCGGATCGAGCGCGATCGCCCGCGCCAGCGCCACGCGCCGCGCCATTCCACCGGACAGTTCGGCGGGCATCAGCCGGTGCGCGCCGCGCAGTCCGACCGCGTTGAGCTTCATCAGCACCATGTCCCGGATCATCTCCTCGGGCAGGTCGGTGTGTTCGCGCATCAGGTAGGCCACGTTGTCGAAGACCGAAATGTCCGTGAACAGCGCGCCGAACTGGAACAGCATACCCATGCGCCGGCGCATCGCGTAGAGTTCGTCGTGCGTCATCCGCGGCACCGACTGGCCGTCGACCAGAAGTTCCCCGCCGGTGGGCTTCAACTGCCCGCCGATCAGGCGCAGCAGCGTCGTCTTGCCGCAACCCGAATTGCCCATGATGGCAACCAGTTTGCCACGCGGGATCTCCATGTCGATCCCCCCGAGGATCGGGCGATCATCGTAGGCAAAACTGACGCCGGTAATCCTGACCAAGCACTCCGCCGACACAACGGTATCCTGAAAAAAAAGGGTTCCATTATAACTTGCATTTCAGAAGACAGAAGTCCGAGAGGACAGAAGACGGATCGGCTTGCGGCGCGAAGCGCTCAAGCTGGCCTGTCTTCTGTCCTCTCGAAGCGCTGTCCTCTGAACCTCTGGCATTTGAATCCTCCTGCATTTATGATTCACGGACAGGTTAACGAAAAAAGGAGAATGAAATGTTCAAACACATACTTCTTCCCACCGACGGCTCCGAGCTTTCGCAGGACACCGCGCGGCATGCCGTTTCCTTCGCCAGTGAGGCCAGGGCGACGATAACCGCTTTCTATGCCAAACCCGAGTATCCCGTCACCTATTATGGCGAGGGCGTGCTCATCGACACGACGTCGCCGGAAAAATTCGCGGAACTGGCCGAAACGCAGGCCCAGGAAATACTCGACTACGTGGCCGGCCTCTGCCGGGAAGCCGGCGTTCCCTGCAATAAGGCGACGGCGACCAGCGACGTTCCATACGAGGTCATCATCGAAGCCGCCACGAACAACGGCTGCGACCTGATCTTCATGGCATCGCATGGACGGCAAGGGTTCACCAGTCTGCTGCTGGGCAGCGAAACCCAGAAGGTACTGACGCATTCGACGATTCCGGTGCTGGTTTACCGTTCGCCGAACTGACTTCCGTCTTCTGAAGAACTCTGCCTCCTGAGCAGATCCCGCGCGCGGCACAGATCCTCCCAGGTCTTGGCCTTGTCGGGCAGGTTGCGCAGCAGATACGCCGGGTGATAAGTCACCAGCGTCGGTATTTCATGATCGCCGTCACGGTAGACCAGCGTCTTGCCGCGCAGACTGGCCAGCGATCTGTCCTCCCCGAGCACCGAATTGACCGCCGCCCGGCCAAGCAGAACGATCAGGCGCGGCCGGATCAAGGCGATCTGCCGCTTCAGATAGGGGAAACAGGTGGCCATTTCCGAACTTTCCGGCGTGCGGTTTCCGGGAGGACGGCATTTCACGGCATTGGCGATGTAGACATCCTCGCCGCGTTTCAGACCGATGGCCGCGAGCATGGCATCGAGCAGACGGCCCGCCTGTCCGACGAAAGGCTCGCCGCGCGCGTCCTCTTCGGCGCCCGGCCCCTCGCCGATGAACAGCCACGCCGCCTTCTCGTCGCCCACGCCCGGCACGGCCTGCTTGCGCCTGGCGCACAATCCGCACGCGCGACAATCGAGAATGGTCCGGCGCAGTTCTTCCCATCCCATGTGGGCAACATCCGTCCGAGCCATGACGCCCGGCGTCTCCGCCGTCCCGTCCATCCTCTTCGGCGGCGCCGCGGCCATCGGACGGTCATCCGGCGCGGCGGGTTTCCGGCTGACCGGCACAGGGCGCTTCACGACCCGCCCGGCTTCGACGACGGCCCGCGCGGCCTCGCCCGCCGCGCGAGCGACCGGCGGAGCGTCACGCCGGACCCACAGGGGCGACAAGCCCATTTCCGCGAGAATCGCCTTGCGCGGATTCATGCGACGATCTCCCCGAGGGCGCGGGACAACACCAGCGCATCCTCGCGCCCGTCGGCGGCAGGATAGTAGCCGCGGCGAAC
>JAITAJ010000188.1 GCA_031284185.1 Accumulibacter sp.
CGGCCCGAGTTGACGTCGATCGCCACCAGCGCCTCGGTGTGGTCGATCACGATGGCGCCGCCCGAGGGCAGGTCGACCTGCCGGGAATAGGCCGATTCGATCTGGTGCTCGATCTGAAAGCGCGAAAAGAGCGGCACTTCGTCGCGGTAGCGCTTGATCCGGTTGACGTTGCCCGGCATCACGGAAGCCATGAAGTGCCGCGCTTGCTCGAAGATGTCGTCGGTATCGATCAGCACCTCGCCGATGTCCGGCTGGAAATAGTCCCGGATGGCGCGAATGACCAGGCTGCTTTCCAGGTAGATCAGGAAAGGCGCGGGATTCTTCGGCTTGCCTTTTTCATCGACTTCCGGTATGGCGGCCGATTCGATCGCTTTCCACAGTTGCAGCAGGTAATTGAGGTCCCATTGCAATTCTTCGGCGCCCCGCCCGATCGCCGCCGTGCGCGCGATCAGGCTCATGCCCTGGGGAACCTGCAACTGATCCATGATTTCGCGCAATTCGGCGCGCTCGTCGCCCTCGACGCGGCGCGACACGCCGCCGCCGCGCGGATTGTTGGGCATCAGCACGAGATAGCGTCCGGCCAGGCTGACGAAAGTCGTCAGCGCGGCCCCCTTGTTGCCGCGCTCGTCCTTGTCGACCTGGACGATCAGTTCCTGTCCCTCGCGCAGGGCTTCCTTGATGGTCGCCGCGCGTCCGGTGTCGGCGCCCGGCTGGAAATAGGCGCGGGAAATTTCCTTGAACGGAAGAAAACCGTGCCGCTCGGCGCCGTAATCGACGAAGGCGGCTTCGAGGCTCGGCTCGATGCGGGTGATCAGCGCTTTGTAAATGTTACTTTTTTTCTGCTCCTTGGCGGCCGACTCAATGTCGAGATCGATCAGTTTCTGACCATCGACAATGGCGACACGAAGTTCTTCGGCCTGTGTCGCATTGAACAGCATTCGCTTCATTTTTGGCTCCCGCGTGCAAACGACCGTGGGGAGCGCCTTGGCAGGCAGCGAGGATTAGTTGTTGTCCGACGTGTCCATGACCTTTCTGAAAGGCAACTAACTGGGTTGGTTCGCTGGGTTATTCTTTTTGGCTCCTGAAAAAACAGGCGCCGGGGAATCTGCTTGGGCGGTCCGAACATGCCGGATGCACGCAAATCAAGTGTAGTATCGCTACTTTTGGTGAGCGTACTTAACCAGGCGATTCGCGTGGATCGACCCCGCGCAGATTGGCGCGGGAGAGACTCTGAAGCCTGCCGGAATGCGGGCCGCTGCTGCATGGATGCGGCACCGCTCGAAGGTCTCACGGGTCAGCGCCTCTTTCAACCCGAGACGCAAATCGCGATCAGTATATTCAAAATGGCCGAAGTAAGCAAAAACAACGTCACGCGAGCCATCGTGAGCGCCGAGGACGACGGACGCCGCCTCGACAATCACCTGTTGCGCGTGTGCAAGGGCGTGCCCAAGAGTCATGTCTACCGGATCATCCGCAGCGGAGAGGTTCGGCTGAACGGCAGGCGGGCCGCCGCCTCGGACCGGCTCAAGCCGGGGGACGTCTTGCGCGTGCCGCCGGTGCGGGTGGCCCAGGGACGGGAAGAAATCGCCACCGGAGCGGCGCTTGGCGTCGATTTGCCGATCCTGTACGAAGACGAGGCGATGCTGGTGGTCGATAAGCCTGCCGGAATCGCCGTTCATGGCGGCAGCGGCGTGAGTTTCGGCGTGATCGAGGCGCTGAGGAAGCAACGCCCGCAGGCGCGCTATCTTGAACTGGCGCATCGTCTGGACCGGGAAACCTCGGGTTTGCTGCTCGTCGGGAAAAAGCATTCGGCGCTGGCCGTTCTGCACGCCACGTTCCGGGAAGAGCGGGGGGCCGACAAGCGTTATCTGCTGATGGTCCGGGGACGCTGGATGGAGCCGTTGCGCGAGGTCGCATTGCCGCTGCGCAAATATCTGCTGGAACGCGGCGAACATCAGGGCGAACGCCGTGTGCGCGTGGCGCCCGATGGCAAACCGTCGCGCACGGTCTTTCGTCTTCTGGCGCGCTGGGAGCATTTCAGTCTGCTCGAAGCCCGGTTGCGCACGGGCCGAACCCACCAGATCCGGGTGCATTGCGCGCATCTCGGGTTTCCGATCGCCGGCGACGAGAAATACGGGGATTTCGCGTTGAACCGGACGCTGTCGAGGGAAGGTCTGAAGCGGATGTTCCTTCACGCATGGAAGATCAGCCTTCCCCATCCGGTGAGCGGAGAGCACCTGGCATTGCAGGCGCCGCTTCCCGAGGCGCTTCACGGATTTCTGGAAAACCTATCGGCCAGGGAAGCCTTGGACTATGGTCAGACGCTTTGAGTTGTTGGTTTTCGACTGGGACGGCACCTTGTACGATTCCACGGGCAACATCGTGTGGGCGCTGCGGGCGGCTTGCCGCGACCTCGGAGTGCCGGAACCGTCGGAGGCGGAATCCAGATACGTCATCGGCCTGGAGCTGTCGCAAGCCTTGCGTCACATCGTTCCCGGCATTTCCGGCGAACGCCTGCCGTCGCTCGTCGCCGCTTACCGGCGCCGCTACCTGGAGGCGGATCGGGAGCTTCGCCTCTTTGAGGGCATCGCGGAGCTGGTCGAGGCGTTGAGCGCGTCCGGGCATCGTCTGGCGGTGGCGACCGGCAAGAGCCGGGCGGGATTGTCGCGCGCGCTGGCCGATTCCGGGCTGGAGCCGTATTTTGCCGCGTCGCGCTGCGCGGACGAGTGTTTTTCCAAGCCGCACCCGCAAATGCTCGAACAACTGATGGACGAATTCGCGGTATCGCGCGGCCAGACGCTGATGATCGGCGACACCACGCACGATCTGCAAATGGCCGGCAATGCCGGCGTCGCCGGCTTGGCGGTGACGTATGGAGCGCATACGCGCGAAGCGTTGAGCCGGCTGGATCCGTTGGCTTGCGTGGAGGACGTCGAGCAACTCGCGCTGTGGCTGAAACGAAACGCCTGATGGCAATTTATATCGATTCGGCCACGGGAAACGCTACTTTCGCGCGGGGCTTGATCTATACTCCGCCGATACCTTGATCGAGTCGGAACGTGGATACGGAAAAAGAAGCGCAGGAACCGAATTGGGAACGGCAGTTGCTTGAAAAAATCGCGCTGGAATCCCTGAAGGAAGCCCGAGTCAAGCGCCGTTGGGGCATTTTTTTCAAATTTTCCGGTCTGGCCTATCTGGTTGCGCTCCTGTTCCTGGTCGTCGATTGGGACGCCTCGGAAAAACTTGCCGCCGACGGCCGGCACACGGCGCTGGTCAACGTGAACGGAACCATCGACGCCAAGGGCGACGCCAGTGCCGAGAAGATCAACGGCGCATTGCAATCCGCTTTCGGAGACAAGGGAACGGCGGGTGTCATTCTGCGCATCAACAGTCCGGGGGGAAGTCCCGTCCAGGCCGGTATCGTCCATGACGAGATTCGCAGGTTGCGCAAGAACCATCCGGACATTCATCTGTACGTGGTGGTCGAGGACATGTGCGCCTCCGGCGGCTACTACATCGCCTCCGCCGCGGACAAGATTTTCGTAGACAAGGCCAGCATCGTGGGTTCCATCGGTGTGCTGATGGACGGTTTCGGCTTCACCGAGGCCATGCGGAATCTCGGTGTCGAGCGGCGTCTCCTGACCTCCGGAGAGAACAAGGGATTTCTCGATCCCTTCCTGCCCCAGGATGCCGGACAGAAGGCCCATGCCGAAACGCTTCTCCGGGAAATTCACGCGCAATTCATCGACGTCGTGCGCAAGGGCCGGGGAGACCGGCTGCGGGAGACGCAGGAGATGTTCTCGGGCCTGATGTGGACAGGCTCGCAAAGCGTGAAACTGGGCCTCGCCGACGATTTCGGGACCGTGGATTCCGTCGCGCGGGACGTCATCGAGGTCGAGAACATTCTTGATTACTCGCTCAAGGAAAACATCGCCGAGCGTTTGGCCAAGCGTCTGGGAGCGGGTGTCAGTGAGAGCCTGTCGCTGCTGCGCCTGTTCAGCGCCGACCGCGCCGTCATTCGCTGATGGGGTTCAGAGGACAGGGTTCCAGAGGACAGAGGTTTGAGAGGACAGAAGACAGAGGAGTTTGCGGCGCTTCGCGCCGGAACGGAGAAGGGGAAACCAAGCGCTCGGGTTCAGAGGACAGGGGCTTGAGACGACAGAGTTCAGAGGACAGAGGCTTGGAGGACAGAAGACAGGTGAGTTTGCGGCGCTTCATGCCGGAGTGGGAAAGGGGAAACCGAGCGCTCGGGTTCAGGGGACTGAGCTTCAGAGGGCGGAGATTCGAGAAGACAGATGAGTTTGCGGCGCTTTGCGCCGAAATGAAGAAGGGAAAGCCGAGCGCTCGGTTTTTCTGTCTTTTGTCTTCTCGAATCCCTGTTCTCTGAAGCTCTGAAAAAGGAGGGATCATCATGAATACAATCGTCAGATTTTCAGCTTTCGTGGGTCGCACGTTCGCGGGATGGGCATTGCTCTTTGCTTTCCTGGGGTTTTTTCTGCCGGATTTCTTCAGGCAATTCGTTCCCTGGGTCTCGGTGCTGCTCGGCATCGTCATGTTCGGCATGGGGCTTACGCTGACCTTGGACGATTTCAGGGAAGTGGGCAAACGTCCGAAGGACGTGTTGCAGGGGGTGGCCATGCAGTTCCTGCTCATGCCGGGGCTGGCGCTTTTGCTTTGCTGGATCATCCCCATGCCGGACGCGGTCAAGGTGGGGGTCATTCTCGTGGGCTGCTGTCCCGGCGGCACGTCCAGCAACGTCATGACCTTTCTCAGCAAGGGCGACATCGCCCTGAGCGTGACCTGCACCGCGGTGACCACGCTGATGGCGCCGCTGGTCACGCCCTTCCTGGTCTGGGCGCTTGCGCACAATTATCTGCCGGTGGATGCCGTGGCGATGTTCCTGGACATCGTGAAGGTCGTGCTGGTGCCGCTCGCGGCGGGCGTGATCATACAAAAGCTCTTCCCGAACGTCGTTTCCACCTCCAAGGGGATTTTGCCCCTGGTCAGCGCGATCGGCATCGTTCTGATCGTGGCGGCGGTCGTGGGCAACAGCCGGGCCAAGATAGCCGAAACGGGCGCGCTGATTTTCGCCGTAGTCGTGTTGCACAACGGGCTGGGTTATCTGCTCGGTTTCTTCGGAGCGCGTCTTCGGGGGCTTCCCTTGGCCAAATGCAAGGCACTGGCCATCGAGGTCGGAATGCAGAACAGCGGTCTGGGCGCCAAGCTCGCCGTAGGCGGATTCTCCGACCCGCTGGTCGCGGTGCCGAGCGCCATTTTCAGCGTCTGGCACAACATTTCAGGCGCGTTTCTGGCGAATTGGTTCGCTACCTGGTCAGAAGACAGTTTCAGAGGACAAGGGTTGGAGAAGGCAGTTTCAGAAGACAGAGGATAGTCCCAGAAGTCAGTCACTGAAGATAGAAGACAGAAGACAGTCCCAGAAGACAGAGGACAGAAGTCAGAAGACAGATAAGTTTGCGGCGCTGTCGCGCCGGGTAAGGGAGGAAAAACCGAGCGATGGGGTTTTCCATCTTATCCGGCGCGACAGCGCCGCAAGCTCATCTGTCTTCTGTCCGCTATCTTCTGTCCTCTGAAACTGTCCTCTGAAACTGTCCTCTGAAACTGTCTTCTGACTTCTATCTTCTGTTTTCTGAAACTGAAACCTAAAATCGATAATTCAGCCTGAAGCTGCCGGTGACGCCTTCGCGCTTGCCGGCGTAGCCCTGGATGCCGAAGTCCAGACTCAAGGGCTGGGCCGGGCCGGGGGTGACGGTGAGGCCGACTTCCACGCGGGTGGTGTTGCCTCGCAGGTCGGGGATGGCGAGGCGATAGACGCCGTTGCCGATGGCCTTGGCCCGACCGTCGTACTCGTGCTCCCAGGCGACGCCGAGATAGGCCCGGGTACTGGGGGTCAGGGTCTGCCGCCAGGTGGCGCCCAGACTGACGCGCCGGGAGTCGACGGCCTCGAATTTCACGGGTTCGCCATTGGGGAGCCTGACCGTGTCCGATCCCTGACGAGTTCGCAGATAACGGGTGTAGAGGTTCAGGTCCGCGCCTCCGGCCCGTTCCCATTGATAACCCGCGCCGACATGGGCGCCGGCGTAAGGGGCGGCGCTGTCGTAGGCGGCGCGGGCGCCGGTGAATTCGTCGGTCAGGTCGCGGGTCTTGAAGTCGGCTTCGACTTTACCGAACCGGGCCGAGACTTCCGCATACCCGTGGCCACGCTTCGTTTCGCCGGCTTTCAGATGCGCGAAGAGGCCGGCGCCGGTGTAATCGACCTCGCCCTTGCCGCGGACACTGTCGAGATCGGGGAATCGGTTCTGGGTATCGTACCGGCCTCCGCCGTGTTCGATGAAGCCGCCCAGGGTGAGTTCGCCGGCCGGTATCGGACGGGCGAGGCCCAGGCCGGCGATGAGATGCCCGCCCTCGACGTCGATGTGGGAGCCGGTCTCGTACCGGAGCTTGCCGCCGCCTGCGACGGCGAAGCCGGTGAGTCCGGTCCTTCCGGCGCCTTCCGTTTGCCTGAGCGCGGCGGCGATGCCCTGATCGATCAGGAAGTCCGCGCCTTGCCGGAGGAAGGCCATTCCCGCCAGATGGCCTTCGGAGAGCGCCTTGGCTCGCGGTTTGCCGTCGCCGCCGGCGGACTTCAAGGCCACCACCAGGTCCTTGCCGTCCTGGTAGGCGAGGAGCTTGCCCTGCCCGGTGAAGCCTCGATCGAAGTCGATCTCGACCATCCCTCCGTCGGGGGTTCCCATGTCTCCGGCGGGCATTCGATCCGGATCGAAGGAGAGACTCGTCGCTGCCCTCAGCAGCGTGACCCGCTCGCCCGCGTCCAGGGCGCCGAGGGAAACCGGGATGAAGACCTTCATCGCCCGGACGTTTGTGAGGGTGGCGGTGTCGCCGACCGCGAGCACGGGGGCGGTAATGCCGTGGCCTTCGGGCAACCAGAAGTAGAGATTCGCGTCCGTCGCGCGCAGATTCTCGCCGATGGAGGCGCCCCCGTAGGCGATCAGGGTGGCGCCCGAGGAGAGGGTGACGTCCTGAAGGGCCTGGCCCGTCTCGCTCAGGATGAGTGTCGGACTCTGGGGATCGGGGTCGATCACGGCCTCGTTCAGGATCATGGGCGCGGCGAGACTGGACAGGCTTCGAGCGCTCGAGGAGGATGACACGCTGTCGTCGCCGACGACGATCGAGCTGGATTCCAGCGTGCCCGTGAGCTTGAGGCGGCCTTCGCTCACGATCGTGTCACCGGTGTAGGCGTTCTCGCCGGTCAGGGTCAGGGTGCCGGAGCCGGTCTTGGTCAGGCCGCCGCTGTTGGTCGCGTCGATGGTGCCGCCGAACTCGCCGCTTTGCGCGGTGAGGCCATTGGTGTTTTTTATGATGCCGCCACCATTCAGGGCATCGATGACGCGGGAGGCGTTCGTGCCGTCGTAGGTCGCGCCGCTCGACACCGTGAGGTTGCCGCCGGAAGTGATGTTGCCCGCCAGCGTGCCGCCGCCCACGACCGTGCCGCCGGTGTAGGCGTTCGTTCCGGTCAGGGTCAGCGTTCCCGAGCCGGTCTTGGTCAGGCCGCCGCTTCCCGAAATGGCGCCGCCGAACTCGCCGCTTTGCGCGGTGAGGCCGCTGGAGTTCAGCAGGGTGCCGCCGCC
>JAITAJ010000194.1 GCA_031284185.1 Accumulibacter sp.
TCCCGTTTCGAGAAGCTCGACTTGATGTTCCGAGCCTTCATTCACTTCGCCTTGATCGTCGATGCTCTGCGATAGCGTGAACACGCCCTAGCTGGCGGCGTCGGTTGAGCAGATCGTCCAGGGCGCGTGTCTCGTCATCCTCGAACGGGCGTGCCTCGGGCCGGATGCCACAAGCAAATGCCGCCAGGATCATGGCGTCGACCCGATCGGTCTTCGCCAGACAGCCCTTGGCACGGGCAAAGTTCCTCACCTGACGCGGATTGACCACCGCCACCCACGGCGGGCCAGTTCCGTCATCACGTGGCTCTCCAAGCCGCCCGTGGCTTCCAGCACGATCAGGTTCGGCCCGGCTTCTTGCAGGCAGGCCTCGATCTGCTTCAACCCGACTTCATCGTAGGAAACATGCAGCGACTTCTCGTCGGTATCGATAGAGACATCCAGCGTGTCTTTCGAGACATCGATCCCGGCAAATTTCTCGGTGACGGCTTGATTCATTCTCACGTCCCATCCTTGCAAAATGCGGGCTTACAAGCCCAAGCAAGCGTTCGGGTTCTCGTGAAAAAAACCGGCAGGGCGCTTCCAGCTCTCACACGGGCTCTCTGTCCCAAGGACATAACAAGCTGACCCGCCGGAACTGACAAAACACCTACAATTTATCCGTTTCCCCGGATAGTGGGAACATACAAGAAGACAGGTGAGCATGTGGCGCTTTGCGCCAGGTAAGAAACGAAAAACCGAGCGCTTGGTTTCTCTGTCTTCTGTCTTCTCAAATCTCTGTCCTCTGAACCCTATCCTCTGAAATGGATTGCAACCGAGATGCGCGCGCCCAGCCAGCCGAGCGCGGCGCCGATGCCGACGATCGCGCCGGCTTGCGATGGGGAGGGTCCGCTCGGGATGAAGCCGGAACCGTAGAGCGCGAACAGTTCGCCGATCGGCGCGGCCAGTATCCGGCCAATACCGGCGACGAGCAGCAGCGCGAATAGCCCGCCCAAGGCTCCATGCAGGACGCCGAAGTATTGAAACGGTCGGTGGATGAAGGCATCGGTGGCGCCGATCAGACGGGATACTTCGATTTCGGCGGCCTGGGCCAGGATTTGCAGACGAATGGTGTTGAAGGTGACCGCCACCAGCGCGCCGGCGAGCAGAACGGCAAGCAGACTCACCGCAAGCCTGCCGATGCGCAGAAAGAGGTCCAGGCGCCGGCTCCACGCCGAGTCGAGCTGGACGTGCGCCACGGCAGGCCAGCTCCTGAATGTTTCCGCCAGCCGCTCCAACACTTCCGGCCGGCTGTCGCCGGGTTCGACGACGAAGGCGTCGGGCAGCGGGTTCTTCGTCAGGCCGGCGACGACGTCGCCCATGCCTTCCGTTTCCGTCAGGTGTTTCAGGGCATCATCACGCGCGACGAACCACCATTTCCCCGGATTGGCTTCGCGCAGGCGCGATCCGATTTCCGCGGCTTCCTTCTCTCCGGTGTCGACCATCATGAACAGGCTGATCTGCTGCACGCCCGGGAGGTTGCCGGCGAAACCTTGCAGGTTGTCGAGCATCACCCAGCCGGCAGCCGGCAACGCCAGCACGATGCCGATGACGATCAGCGACAGCAGGGTATTCAGCGGCGAGGACGAAAGACGGCGCGCGGCGCTCTTCTGCGCCGCGTAGTGCTGGGAGAAAAAACCGTTCATGTGTTGTCCCCGATCAGACGGCCACGCTCCAGACGCAGCACGCGCGATGAAAAACGGGCCATCCACTGCGCGTCGTGCGTGGCGATGACCAGGGTGACGCCGACCTGATGGAAGGAACGGAAGATGTCCAGAATCTGACTCGCCGATTCGCTGTCCAGATTGGCCGTCGGCTCGTCGGCGAGCAGCAGCGACGGACGATTGACCACCGCCCGGGCGATCGCCAGGCGCTGCTGTTCACCGCCCGAAAGCGCGATCGGCTGCACGCGCTCGCGCTCGAGCAGGCCAACCTTGTCCAGCGCGGCGCGGGCGCGGCGGACCGCCTCGCGCGCCGGCAGACCGACGATGGAAAGAGGCAGCAGCACGTTGTCGAGAACGTTGCGGTCGAAAAGCAGCTTCTGGTCCTGAAAGATCAGGCCGAGCTTGCGGCGCAGATAGGGAATCGCGCCGCGCCGCAGGGCGGCGAGGTTCTGGCCGTCGACCACGATGCTCCCCGAGGTCGGTCTCTCGATGGCCGCCAGCAGCCGGAACACGGTCGATTTCCCGGCGCCGGAGTGACCGGTGATGAAGGCCATTTCGCCATCTTCGATTTCAAAGCTGACGTCCTTCAAGGCCTCGAGACCCTGCGGATAGCGTTTGGTGACGGCGCTGACGGAAATCATGTTCGGGAAACGGAAGACAGACGTTCGAGAAGACAGAGAAACATGCGGCGCTTCGCGCCGAACGAGGACGGAAGACCGGGCGCTCGGTTTCTCCGTCTTCTGGTTCGAGAAGACAGAGGCACATGCGGCGCTTCGCGCCGAGCGAGGGCGGAAGACCGAGCGCTCGGTTTCCCTGTCTTCTGTCTTCTCAAATCTCTGTCCTCTGAATCGCGTCGACGAAATCCCGGGCGACGAAGGGGCGCAGGTCGTCGATTCCTTCTCCGACGCCGATGTAGCGGATCGGTTTGGGGCACTGCCGGGCGATCGCCGCGATCACGCCGCCCTTGGCCGTGCCGTCGAGCTTGGTGACGACGAGGCCCGTGAGTCCGATCGCCTTGTCGAACGCCTTGACCTGTGCCAGCGCATTCTGCCCGAAGTTGGCGTCGAGCACCAGCAGCACTTCGTGCGGCGCGGTCGGGTCGGCCTTTTCGATGACGCGGCGCATCTTGGACAGTTCTTCCATCAGTTGCGGCTGCGTCGGCAGGCGCCCGGCGGTGTCAGCCAACACGACATCGATGCCGCGCGCCCGCGCCGCCGAGATGGCGTCGAAAACGACCGCCGCCGGGTCGCCGGATTCCTGCGAGACGACGGTGACGCCGTTGCGCTCGCCCCAGACTTGCAGTTGCTCGCGCGCCGCCGCGCGGAAGGTGTCGCCCGCGGCGAGCAGGACGGACAGGCCCTGCGCCTGGAAGTGCTTGGCCAGTTTGCCGATCGAGGTGGTCTTGCCGGCGCCGTTGACGCCGGCGATCATGATGACGAATGGCCGGTGCGCGTTTGGATCGAGCGGCTGCTCAAGCGGCGAGAGCAGTTCACACATCGCGTCCGCCAGCGCCTGCTGTATACCTTCGGGCGTTTCGATCCGGTCGCGCCGGACGCGCGTCTTCAATTCCTCGAGCAGATGCTGGGTCGCCTCCAGTCCGACGTCGCTGGTCAGCAGCAAGGATTCGAGTTCTTCGAGCAATTCCGCGTCGACCCTGCCGCGCGAAAAGATCGACTTCAGCCTATCGCCGAGTTGCGCGCGCGTGCGCGCCAGTCCCGCTTCGAGACGTTCGCGCCAAGGGCGAGACGGTTTCAGAGGACAGAGGTTCGAGAAGACAGAAAACAGAGAACCCGAGCGCTCGGATTCCCCATTTTCCGTCTTCTCGGGATTCTGTCTTCTGGACGGCGCGGAGCGCCCGAACTGATCTGTCTTCTGTTCTCTCAAGATTCTATCCTCTGAAACCACCTTCTCGAACCTCCATCCCCCGAACCCGAGCTCCCGGTTTTCCGTCCATCCCGGCGCAAAGCGCCGCAAGCCCATCTGTCTTCTGTCCTCTGTCCTCTGTCTTCTGTCACCTGTCCTCTGTCCTTTGCTCCATCCCCCGAACCCGAGCGCCCGGTTTTCCGTCCATTCCGGCGCGAAGCGCCGCAAGCTCATCTGTCTTCTGTCTTCTGTCTTCTGTCTTCTGTCCTCTGTCCCCTGTCCCCTGTCCTCTGTCCCCTGCACTCTGCACTCTGTCCTCTGAAACCGGAATCCGTTAGAATCCCGAGTTCGTACCGCTTGCCGTCGATTTTCCCACGATTCTATCAGAAGCCGTTTCCGCTCAGTTTCCGCTCATGTTCCTACCACAGATCATCCGCCCGGCCATCCGCCTGGCTTTTTCCGCAGTTCTCCTGTCCCTTTCGTTCCCGGCGCCCGCGCGGGCCGATCCCTTCGAGCATCGGCTGGCGAACGGCTTGCGAGTCATCGTCATGGAGGATCGGCGCGCGCCGACCGTGGTGCACATGGTCTGGTACCGCGTCGGGAGCATGGACGAAACCAACGGCACGACCGGCGTCGCGCACGCGCTCGAACACATGATGTTCAAGGGCACCCCGGCGATCGGCGCCGGCGAGTTCAGCCGGTTGGTGGCCGCCGCCGGAGGTCAGGACAACGCGTTCACCAGCCGCGATTACACGGCGTACTTCCAGCAGGTGCCGGAACGGCAACTCGAACGGATGATCGAGATCGAGGCCGACCGTATGCGCCATCTGACACTCGACCCGAAGGAGTTCGAGCAGGAAATCAAGGTGGTCATGGAAGAGCGCCGGATGCGCACCGACGACCGGCCGCAGGCGGCGCTCTCCGAACAGTTGCACGCGGTGGCTTTCCAGGCGCACCCCTACCGCGTCCCGGTGATCGGCTGGATGAACGACCTCACGGCCATGAGCGTCCAGGATGTGCGCGACTGGTACGAGCGCTGGTACGTGCCGAACGATGCCTACGTGGTGGTCGTCGGCGACGTCGATCACCAGACCGTCTTCCGTCTGGCCGAAAAATACTACGGCCCGCTCGCGGCGCGTCCGCTGCCGGCGCGCAAGCCGCAGCGGGAACCGGAGCAGGCCGGCATCCGGCGGCTCGTGCTCGAGGCGCCAGCCGACCTGCCGGTGGTGCTGATGGCCTACAAGGTGCCGGTATTGCGCGATGCCGAGCAGGACACCGATCCCTACGCCCTGAAAATGCTGTCGGCCATCCTGGACGGGCATGAAGCGGCTCGCCTGCCCAGGAATCTGGTGCGCGAGCAGCGTCTGGCGGTTTCCGCGGGCGCCGGCTACGATGCCGTCGCGCGCGGCCCCGGGCTGTTCTACTTGCAGGGGTCGCCCAGCGCCGGGCGCACGCGCGCCGAACTGGAAGCCGGCTTTCGCGCCGAGATCGCGCGCCTCGCCCGCGACGGGGTGAGCGGCGACGAGCTGGCACGGGCCAGGGCGCAACTCGTCGCCGGCGAGATTTACAAGCGCGATTCGATGTTTGCGCAGGCCCTGGAGATCGGACAACTCGAAGCGGCGGGCCTCTCGTATCGCGATGACCGGCGGCTGATCGAAAAATTGAAAGCGGTGACGGCCGAAGAGGTGCGCTCGGTGGTCCTGCGCTACTTCATCGATGACGGGCTGACGGTCGCCGAGCTTGAGCCGGTCAGAGACCGGAAGACGGAAGACAGATGAATGCCATGAGAATGCGAACGAAAATTGCGCTCGGGGCCTTGCTTGCCGTGGTCGGCGCGACGGCCGTGGCGGCGCCGGCCATCGAACACTGGGTCGCGCCGTCCGGCGCGCGCGTTTACTTCGTCGAAAGCCGCGCCCTGCCGATGCTGGACGTGCAGGTCGATTTTCCCGCCGGCAGCGCCAGCGATCCGCCCGGCAAGTCGGGACTCTCGTCTCTGACCCACGAATTGCTCGACATGGGCGTCGAGGGCATGGACGAAAACGGGATCGCCAATCGCTTGGCCGATCTCGGCGCGCAGATTTCCGGCGACGCCGGCCTGGATCGCGCGTCGCTCAGTCTGCGCACGCTATCGGCCCCGGAGACGCGCGAAGCGGCGCTGGACGTTTTTCGCGCCGTGCTGTCCACGCCGAAATTCCCGGCGGAGGTGTTCGAGCGCGAACAGGCGCGCAACGTGGCCGCGCTGAAGGAATCGCTGACCCGCCCCGACACGCTCGCCAGCCGCGCCTTCTGGGCGGCCTTGTATCCGAACCATGCCTATGGCCGCAACGTCACGCCCGATTCGATTCTAGCCATCACGCGCGATGACCTCGAACGCTTCCATAGAGAGCATTACAGCGCCGGCGGCGCGGTGCTCACCATCGTCGGCGACCTCGGACGGGCGGAGGCGGAGGCGTTGGCGCGGAGACTGACGGAGAATCTGCCCGCCTCGAACGGCGCTCCGCCGAGCCGACGGCCCGACGCGCCCGGTTTGCCCGCCGGCGGGGAGCGGCGTCTGGCCCACCCGGCGGCGCAGGCCCACGTGCTCATCGGTCTGCCGGCCCTGAAGCGCGGCGACCCGGATTTTTTCGCCTTGCAGGTCGGCAATTACATACTGGGCGGAGGCGGCTTCGTTTCGCGCCTGATGCGCGAGGTGCGCGAAAAGCGAGGATTCGCTTACAGCGTGTATAGCGCCTTCATACCGCTGGCGCAGCCCGGGCCGTTCCAGATCGGCCTGCAAACCCGCAAGGAACGGGTCGACGAGGCGCTGGGCGTGGCGCGCGGCGTACTGGCGCGTTTTCTGGCCGAGGGGCCGGACGACGCGGAACTGCTGGCCGCCCGGAAATATCTCCGGGGCAGCTTTCCGCTACGCCTGGACAGCAACCGCGAGATCCTCGAAAACGTGGCGGTCATCGGCTTCTACGGGCTGCCGCTGGATTACCTGAATACCTACGCGGATCGGATCGACGAGGTCAGCGCCGCCGACATCCGCGCCGCTTTCGCCCGCCATGTCCGGCCGGAAAACCTGGTGACCGTGGTGGTCGGCGGGAAATAGCCTCGGGTCGGGCCGATGCTTCTCCGGCAAACGAGCGGGCCGTGAATTCGGTTCGCATCATCGGCGGCGCGTGGCGGCGGCGCGCGCTGCGTTTCCCGGACGCCGGAGGTCTGCGCCCGACGCCGGATCGGGTGCGGGAAACGCTGTTCAACTGGCTGGGCCAGGATCTGTCGGGGCGCTCGTGCCTCGATTTGTTCGCCGGCAGCGGCGCCCTGGGTTTCGAGGCCGCGTCGCGCGGCGCGTCGCGCGTGGTGATGGTCGAGCGGTCGGACGAGACGGCTGCCGCGCTCCGCGCCAATGCCGAAGCGCTGGAGGTGGGGAAACGGGTGGAGATCGTGCGCGCGGATGCGGTAAAATTCGCGTCCTCACGCGGCGCGAACGCGCCGCGCTTTGATGTGCTCTTCCTCGATCCTCCTTATAATCAGGGCTGGCTCGGGCGTCTGGCGCCGATGCTGCCAAGGCTTCTGGCCGACGACGGCATAATGTACGTGGAGGCCGAGACGGCGCTCGACGTCTGCGGCCAATGGCATACGGAGCGTAGTGGAAGGGCGGGACGGGTCTTTTATCATTTGATGCGGAACGGAGAGTCCGATGGCGCTCAATAGACGGACGGCGGTTTATGCCGGAACCTTCGATCCCTTGACGTGCGGGCATGAGGACATCGCGCGCCGGGCGGTGAATCTATTCGACCACGTCATCGTGGCGATCGCCGCCAGTCACGCCAAATGTCCTTTTTTCACGCTGGACGAGCGGATGGAGATGGCGCGGGAAGTGCTGGAGTGCAATCCGCACGTGGAAGTTTGCAGTTTCGACGGGCTGCTCATGGATTTTCTCCTCGCGCGCGAGGCGAACGTCATTCTGCGCGGTCTGCGCGCGGTGTCCGATTTCGAGTACGAGTTCCAGATGGCCGGCATGAACCGCAATCTGTACCCTGAAGTCGAAACCGTGTTCCTGACGCCCAGTGAGAAGTACATGTTCATTTCGGCGACGATGGTGCGCGAGGTCGCCTTCCTCGGCGGCGACGCGAGCAAGTTCGTCCCCCCCTCCGTCGGCAAGCGCTTACGGCAAAAAGTGGCCCAACGCGGAAATCTTCCGGCCCCCCACCCTTGATATTGGAAAGACGACACCATGTCCTTGATTATCAGCGATGAATGTATCAACTGCGACGTTTGCGAAGCGGAATGCCCGAACGGAGCGATCTCGCAAGGCGACGAAATCTACGCGATCGACCCGTCGATGTGTACCGAGTGCGTCGGCCATTACGATACGCAGCAATGCGTCGAGGTCTGCCCGGTCGATTGCATTTCCAAGGATCCCGCGTATGCCGAGAGCAACGAACAGCTCTGGGCCAAGTACGAGCAGCTGACCGGCGAGAAGCGCTGACCGCCCGGCGAGGAAGCGAGCCGTCACGCGGCGACGGATGACGGCCGTTCCTCTTTCTGCCGGGCCATTTCGTCGGGCGGCTCGGGCGAGTCGGTGGCGGCGAGGGCGCGGCGGACGGCTTCGCCGGCGTTTTCCACGTCCCGCAGCTCGTCGAGCAACTGGCGTTCGGCATGGGCCAGCTCATCGAGGCGCTCATCCAGCGTGCCTGTCGCCTGATGGATGCGCTTGATGCTTTCCAGGCGGCGCCTGAGTTGAATCTGGCGTTCCCTGATCTGCGTCTCCATCGGCGCGATCAGCAGCTTGAGCCAGGATTCGGCGTCG
Organism: Accumulibacter sp.; assembly: GCA_031284185.1. GTDB lineage: Bacteria > Pseudomonadota > Gammaproteobacteria > Burkholderiales > Rhodocyclaceae > Propionivibrio. The sequence continues at coordinate 8,359 of JAITAJ010000194.1, forward strand.
CGGTTGGCGCTCTCGAACGCGCGCACGGCCTGGTGCGTGACCTCCCTGAAAAAGCGTTTCGTGATCCGTTGCTTGTCGTGCCTCATCAACTGGAAGGCCGTGTTCACGTGAGCATCGCACCACTGTTCCAGCCGGACGATCTCCTGACGATGGCGGGTCAGCGAGAATCGGGCGGGGCGGCTCAGTTTGAGACCGTACTCGACGATGAATTTTTTCTGGATGGCCTCGATCATCTCCATTATTTCCCCGATGTCCGCTTCCGACTCGTTCAAGCGGCGTTGCGCCTCGGCGAAAAAACCGCGCATGGCCTCCGACAAGGCGCGCGACAATCTGGCATCGAGCATCGCCTGACGTGTCGACGCGGTCAGCGCGCGCAGCGAATCCAGTCCGAGGTGCCCGAAAAGCTGATTGGTCAGCCGCGAGAAAATGCTGCGCGTGGCGTAGAAGCGCTGCAAGCCGGTCTCGAACTCTTCCTTTTCCACCCGGACCTTGCCAATCATGTAGTCGATGACGCCCCTGTTCTTGCCGCGCAGTTCGGACAATTCCCCGCGCTGTTCGCGCAGCCCGGAAAGCCGCGCGTCGAGCAAGCCGCGCGCGTGCGCGTAGATGTCGTCGAACTCGGCGCTGATGCCCTCCCGCATGATGTCCCGCTTGGCGGGAATCAGTTCATCCGAGAGCGCGTGCTCCAGCATCAGCAGCCGGCTGCGCTCAAGCAGCGCCTCGTTGCCGTTGACCCTCGCCACCAGCCCCTTCTGGGCGGAAACCGGAAATATCCGGTCGGGGCGCAGTCCCAGCGTTTGCGCGCTTTCCCGGACCTGCCGGTCGATCTCGTCCGCGATCTCCGCCTCCGATTTGAGACCGTCCCACAGACCGTCGATCTTGTTCAGCACCACGATGCGGCCGTGGGTGAGCTTGCCCGGATGGCCGATGTGCTCATTCCAGACGGTGAGATCGGACTGCGTCACGCCGGTGTCGGCGGCCAGGATGAACAGGATGGCGTGAGCGCTGGGCAGCAGCGACAGCGTGAGTTCGGGTTCCACGCCGACGGCATTCAGGCCGGGCGTGTCCAGTATGACCAGGCCCTGCCGCAGCAAGGGATGCGGATAATTGATGAGGGCGTGACGCCAGCGCGGAATTTCGACCTGACCCTCCGCGTCGGCTTTCGCGGCATGTTCCCCCTCTTCGGGGAAGCCCAGGCGGGTGGCGGTTTCCCGCGAGACCCGGCGCACCTCGCTGACGGAGCGCAAGGTTTCCTGCAAGGCGTCCGGAGAATCGATGTCCAGCGGCAGGGATATCCACTCCGCCGGCAGGTGCCTATAGTCATTGATGCTGGTATCGGTTTCGCGGGTCTCGATCGGCAGCAAGTCGATACAGGGTTCCTTGCCGGGGTCGCACATCAACTCGGTCGGGCACATCGTCGTGCGCCCGACCGTCGAGGGCAGCATGCGATTGTGGTGACAGGCGAAGAAAATGGCGTTGATGAGTTCCGACTTGCCACGGGAAAACTCGGCGACGAACGCGATTTTCAAGCGATCCTCGCGCAATTTATCGAACAGGCGCTCAAAGCGCAGATCGGTCTGGGTATCGCTGAGCGTGTTGTCAGCGAGCCAGCGGCGAAAATCGACCAAACTCTCCGAGAGCCGGTCACGCCATTCGGAATAGGCGGTGAACTGTCGGGCAAGCGCCATGACTCATCCCAAAAGAATATTTTCTCCGGCAACTGTACCACAGCCGAACGTTTCAGAGGACAGAAACTTGAGAAAACAGAAGACAGACGAACCGAGCGGTTTTCCTCCATCACCCGGCGCGAAGCGCCGCAAACTCATCTGTCTTCTGTCCTCTCAAACTTCTGTCCTCTGACCCTGGCCGACTGACGAAACCGATCTTGCCAAGTCCCGTTCGGGACGCGAGCGCCATGACGCGCGCGAGCGTTTCATATGGCGTGGCGGCGTCGGCCTGGATGTGGAGTTCCGGCGTCGGCTCACGGCCCGCCGCTTGCCGCATCAAGGTCTCCAGTTCCGCTTCGCCGGTGGCGGCGCCGTTCCAGAACAGCGTTCCGTCGGCCTCGATACCCAGTTGAATCGTGTCCGGTTGCATGTTGACGGCGACACTGTCGACGCGCGGCAGGTCGATCCTGACGGCATGGGTCAACAATGGCGCGGCGACGATGAAGATGATGAGCAACACCAGCATCACGTCGATGAGCGGAATCATGTTGATGTCGGACTGCGACGCGCGACGCGCCGTCTGAGGATGAAAGGCCATGTCAGCGCGCTCCTTCGGCAGCCGGGGTCAACACGGAAGACGCGGACGCCGCCGGGAATCCGGCGGCTTTCAGCGACGAAGCGAGACGCCCCAGACCGAGCAGACCGAACACGTCATGCGCGTGGCTTTCGAGTTCACCGACGAAATCGCGATTGAACCGGGTGAAGGCGTTGTAAGCCAGCACGGCGGGAATGGCGACGAAAAGACCGCAGGCGGTCATCACCAACGCCTCGCCGACCGGCCCGGCAACCTTGTCGAGACTGGCTTGCCCCGAAACGCCGATCGAGAGCAGCGCGTGATAAATCCCCCACACGGTGCCGAACAGCCCGATGAAGGGCGCGGATGAGGCGACAGAGGCAAGGATCGTCAAACCGCCGTCGAGCCGGCGGCTTTCCCCGGCGACGGCGCGTTGCAGGGCGGCGGCGAGGAAGTCGTCCGGCGCGGCCATCTCGAAGGCGCGTTCGCCCCGCACCCCTTCCTTCAACAGGCGACAGGCCAGCAGACCCTCGCCGAGCACGTGGGCAAAGGGGTCGTCGCCGGGCCGTTCGCCGAACCTCCGGGCTTCGTCGCCGCGACGGAAGACCGCGAGAAAGGCCCGGCTTCGCGCCCGTATGGCCACGTACCGCCAGGACTTGACGGCAATCTGATACCACGACAACAGCGACATGGACGCCAGAATGGCAAATGTGGACAGGCCGACGGCATCCGTCTGCGAGAGAAAATGGGCAAGACCAAAAGCGTTTTCCGACATGATTTAACTCTCCAGTTTGAATTGAATGGGCACCAACACCCAGGCGGGAACATTTTTCCGTCCCTGGCGGGCGGGCACGAAACGCCAGCGCCAGACGGCATCCATCGCCGCCCGGTCGAGCCGCTCGGAACCGCTGCCCTGATGCGGCCGCACCTCGTCGGCGCGGCCATCCACGGTGATGTGAACCCGCAACACCACCTTGCCTTCTTCGTTCATGCGCCGGGCGACGGGCGGGTAGTCGGGCGGGGGATTGGCAAGATAGGCCGCCCTGTAGTCCGGCCCGACGTATTCGGATTCGCCGCCGCCACTGCCCTGCCCCGCGCCGCCACCACCGCCGCCCCGTCCCGCGCCGCCGCCTGAAGAGGCCGCCGGGACGCCGGAAGACGAAGGCGCGGGAGCGGCTTCCGCTCCCGCGTTTTCCGTCCCCGCGCTTTCCGTCGGCGGCACCGTGACAGACTCGCCTTCCGATATCGGCTGGCTGGACTCCGTCGCCAGAATCGGCGGGGATTCGACCGGACGTGGACGCGACCGTTCGGCCGGACGCGGCCTGGGCCGCGGACGCGGCGGTTCGATCCGGGGAGGTTCCGGCACGATTCGCGGAGGTTCCGGCGCGGTTCGAGGCGCTTCCGGCGCGGCTTGCGGAGCTTCCTGAGCGGAGGGCCGCGCGGCAGCGCCGGCGGATCCTTCCCCGGCGATCCACTGTGCCCGCAACACGCTGGGAGGGACGATGTTCAGCGATACGCGCGCGCGCAGCGCCACGGACGCGCCAAGTCCGTGCGCTGCCACGACCAGGGCCAGCAACAGGGTGCGGACGCGCAGGGGAAGCTCCGGCGCTTCGTTCCGCCAGATCGCCGCGCCCGTCATCGCAAAACCGGCTCCGGCTTGAAACACGGCCCGCAAGAAAGGCGTGAGGCCCGGAATCCTTGGCTTCTCATGGCCGGGGCCTCGACCGAAGCCGGCATCGCCTCGTCGCGCGTCGCGGGAACGGCGAACGGCGGCGCGCGCGGCGGTTCGGCGCCGCCCGGCGGAAGGAGGGCCGAAGGAATCGGTTTCAGGGATTCGCAAGGAAACGATTCGTGTCGCATGGCATACTCCGGCAAGACCGCCCGCCTGCGAACGACAGCCACCCGGACGCGATCGATGCCGCGCGATGACGATTGCCGACGCCCACTTCCCCGCGGACGGTCTGTTGCAATGACCCGCGCGGCAGGAAATTCACCGCGCGGGCGTTCAAACGACGGGCCGGTCTCCGGACTCGCAAGCCGACATCAAAAACCGGGGCGCGCCGCCTTCCCAAAGTACCGGCACGACGTTCGAGACGTCATGGCCGGCGGATCCAGTGGCTGGCCGTTCCGTCGGAACGACCACGGCGCGCCTGCGCTTGCTTACCGTTGCGGGGGCAGTCAGGGCCTTGCGCGAACGCGCGCACCCTGTTCCCGTTTAACCCTGCCGCAAAAGCGGCACGGACACCCATTGTTCATGGTTCGACCGGCGCGGCGTTCATGCCGCGCCGGTCGAGCGGGAATTATAACCTCCAGAAACGGGAAGCGAAACGGATCGTGGAAAACCGGAAGATTCTCCGATGGACGATCCCGTCACGCTTTTTTCGCGTCAAGCGTCGGCGGAGGTGCCGGGCTTTCGCGCCACGGCCTGAATTCCCATCATCCACGCGCGTCGCCGAAGCGATGGCGGATAGAGCGGTCGCGCTGTCGGCGGGCCGGGACGATTCCGGCGCGGCGCCTTGCGGCGGAGGCAAGGCGCTCTGTCCGGTGCCGGATGAGGCCGTGACGCCGCCGGCGGTAAAAAACGAAGACGCGGTTTTCCACAGGACGCCGGTTTCCTGACGCCCGTGCTATTCTCGCCGCGTCGATTCGGCACACGGTCGCGCGGGGTGGAACGGGAAGTCCGGTGACGCCGGGGAGCGCCTCCTCCGTCAGTCTGGCGCTGTCCCCGCTGCCGCAAGTCCGACGTGGAGAACCGGCCCGACGACGACGAAATTTGACGCTCCGGGGATTGGCCGCGGACGGACGAGTTCCTTGCCACGGTTTGCGTGTTCTCGCTCCACATGCCGCCCAAGCCTCCACGCCCGGGGAAGCTCCGCTCTGAACGGAATGGATTCGGATGGATTCGGTAGACGAGGAAAAACTGGCGCGCCGCGCGGCGCGGCTGCGGCGCAGGAAGGCCGTGGTCGATGCCGCCATCGCGCGCGCCGATGAGGAGCGCGGCGTGGTGATCGTCATCACGGGCAACGGCAAGGGGAAAACGACGTCCGCCTTTGGCACGCTCTTTCGCGCGCTGGGGCATGGGCAGCGCGTGGGGCTGGTGCAGTTCATCAAGGGAACGACGACCAGCGGCGAGATCGCTTTCCTCGAACAATGCGGTGGGGACGTGCGCTATCACGCCATGGCAACCGGCTTCACGTGGGAAACGCGGGATTGGGAAGCCGACCGCCGCGCTGCGGCGACCGCGTGGACGCACGCGCATGAAATGTTGCGCGACGAGCGGCTCGATCTCGTGGTGCTCGATGAACTGACGTACATGCTCAAATACCGTTTTCTCGATGCGGCGGAAGTCGCTGCCGCCATCACCGCCCGGCCAAGGACGCAAAGCGTGGTGGCGACCGGACGCGCCGCGCCTCCGGCGCTCCTGGAGATCGCGGATACGATCAGCGAAATCCGCGAAGTCCGCCACGCCTTCCACGCCGGGGTGAAGGCGCGGGCGGGCATTGATTTCTGAGTTGCTCAGGGTTCAGAGGACAGGGTTCAGAAGACAGGGGTTGGAGAGGACAGAAGACAGATCGGCTTGGACGCTTCGCGTCGGGTGATGGGCGAAAAACCGAGTGATCGGGTTCAGAGGACAGGCTTGTAAAGGACAGAAGACAGAAAAAC
>JAITAJ010000159.1 GCA_031284185.1 Accumulibacter sp.
GTCGTGCCGCCGCCGATGTCCACCACCGCCGCCCGATCCAGGCGCAGCAGGGCCGCGACGGACGAAGGCTCGTCGATCACGCCGGCCACCGAAAGGCCCGCGGCTTCTATGACGTTGACCGATATCCGCGGATCGGTTCCGGGCGGAAACGAGGTCGTCGCCCGGTCGGGCAAGGCCCCGCCCGTCCTGTCACGCAGCCTCTCGATCTGCTCGCGCACGATCCTCGTCGCGCCGAAAAAATCCCAGACGACGCCGTCGCGCACGACGTCGGCCCAGTCCAGGCACACCGCGACCGGCCTGGCGTCATCATCGACGAGCATCGAGACGATGTCGCTCGTGCCCAGATCGATTCCCAGCGACAGATGACCTTCCGCCCGCGGCTCCGGCGCGCTCTCCCGGCGCGCGAGCGCCGCCGCCCGCGCCAGGCGCGGATCGAGCCAGTCCGTCACGTCGCGCGCGCTCATGGCCGTTTCAGACGATGCGGAAGTAATCCGCCAGAACGCAGCGCCGCAGCCGCACGAAAGTACGCGCGCTGGTGACGCCTTCGCCGGTCGGCGTCGAAATCGTCATGCTCGTCCAGCCCTCGCCGCCGAAGCCCAGCCCCGCGAGGCAAGGGCCGTTCTTGACGAAAATGCTGGTGTTCACCTCGTTCGCCATGCGATGCAGGGCGTCCAGGTTGCGCGAGTGCATCGCGGCCGTATGGCGGCAGCCGTTTTCCAGCCCGATGGCAAGATCGATGGCCCGGTCCACATCCGGAACGCGGATCACCGGAATCACCGGCATCATCAGTTCAGTCAGCGCGAACGGGTGATCCGCTCCGGTTTCGACGTAAAGCAGGCGCGTATCCGGCGGCACGGCGAGGCCGATCGCCGCCGCGATTCTTGCCGCGTCCCGGCCCACCCAATCGCGGCTGACCGTGCCGCGCCCGTCGGGGCCGATCTTGGTCAGCAGGATGTCTTGCAGGCGCCGCGCCTGTTCCTCCTTCAGCTCCACCGCCCGATGACGCGCCATTTCGGTCTTGAGGGCATCGCACACGCGCTCGACGACGACGATTTCCTTTTCGTCGGCGCAGATGATGTTGTTGTCGAACGAGGCGCCCCAGACGATGTTTCGCGCCGCCTTGGCAATGTCGGCCGTTTCATCGACCACCACCGGGGGATTTCCCGCGCCGGCGGCGATCAGGCGCTTGTCCGTGGCCGCGCGCGCCTCGCGCACGACGGCCTCGCCGCCGGTCACCACCAGGAGATGGATGCCGGGATAGCGGAACAGGCGCTGCGCCGTCTCGATGTCGGGATTCGCCACCGTCGTCACGACGTTGTCCGGGCCGCCGGCGCCGACCGAAGCCTCATTGACCAGCGAGACCATGCGCTGCGACACGTTCTTCGCTGCCGGATGCGGCGCGAAAACGACGGTGTTGCCCGCCGAAATCATGCTGATGGCGTTGTTGATGACGGTCGCCGCCGGATTGGTGGACGGCGTCACCGACGCGATCACTCCCCAGGCGGCGTTCTCGATCAGCGTCAGCCCCGCGTCGCCCGTCAGGGCCGTCGGGGAAAGGCATTCGGGACCGGGTGTGCGCTCCGACTGGGCGATGTTCTTGGTGATCTTGTCCTCCACGCGGCCCATGCCGGTCTCGGCCACGGCCATCTCGGCCAGTTCCCGCGCGTGCTCCACGCCCGCGCGGCGAATGGCCTCGGTCACGCGGACGCGCATGGCGACGGTGCTCAACGCCTTCCGCGCCCGCGCCGCCTCCGCCACCGCATCGTCCAGCTCCGTGAAAACGCCCGGCGCGACGCGGCGCGCGCCGCCTTTCTCCGCCTGCGACGACATGGAAGCAAGCACGGTCCGCACGATCTGTTCAACATCCTGACTATTCACGACCACGGCTCCTAATATGATCAGCGCCGCCCCGATCGCGGCGACGGGCCACTACTATTTGTGGAAAGTGATCCTTCCACCCATGACCACCTCGTCGACGATCCCGATGACGCTCATGTCGATCGGAACTTCGCTGGAAAACGTCTGCCGCGCCGAGCTCCCCTGGGCGACCAGCACCCATTCGCCGTCTCCGGCGCCGATGCTGTCGGACGCGACGCACGGCTGGCCCGACGGCCTGCCCTCGGGGTCGATGAAGTCCACGAGCAACAGGCGACTCTGCTCGAATCCCGGATGTTTGACGGTGGAAACCACCTGACCCAATACGATCGCCAGCCTCATTTCTCACTCCGTTTGGCGTTTCGGGGACGGCAGCGTTCCGCGCGGCCCGCCGCCCCGTCTGCCGACGCGCGAACAGCCGCTTCCCAGGACGCCGCGCGCCGCGGGATGCCGCCGGATCGCGTTTCCCGTCCGGCTCCGCTCCGGTGTTTCAATCCGGCGCTTTTTCCATCTTGATCGGGAAGACTTCTTCCAGATCGCTGTGCGGGCGCGGAATGACATGCACCGAAACGAGTTCTCCGACACGCTGCGCCGCCGCCGCGCCGGCATCCGTCGCCGCCTTGCAGGCCGCCACGTCGCCGCGCACCATCGCCGTCACGAGGCCGCCGCCGATCTGCTTGACGCCGACCAGTTTGACGCGCGCGGCCTTGACCATCGCATCGGAGGCTTCGATCAATGCCACCAGCCCTTTGGTTTCGATCATGCCTAAAGCTTCCATCTCGTCCTTCTCCTTGATTAAAGCCCCTCGCGGGGAACCGTCGAAAAAACCGGCCGCGTGGACGCGCCACGCGGTCTCCTCAACTCTTACCCGTCCTCGCCGGCCATCCGCATGGCGAGCAGCGTCACGTCGACGATCTCCTCCCAGCCGCAGCCGCGCGACAAATCGTGCATCGGCCTGGACAAGCCCTGGATCATGGGCCCCAGCGCCGCGTATCCCCCCAGCCGCTGGGCGATCTTGTAGCCGATGTTGCCGGCTTCGAGCGACGGAAACACGAATACGTTGGCGTTTCCCCCGATCGGGCTTCCCGGCACCTTCCGCGCGGCCACCTGGGGCGCGATCGCCGCGTCGAATTGCAGGTCGCCGTCGATGACGAGCCGCGGATCGCGGGTTCGCGCGATCTCGGTCGCCCGGCGCACGGCATCCACGGCGGGGTGTTTCGCGCTGCCGTGACTGGAAAACGAGAGCATGGCGACTCTCGCCTCTTCCCCCGTCGCGCGCCGGTAGCCGGCGGCGGCGCTCATGGCGATGTCGGCCAACTGTTCGGGCGTCGGCTGCGGCACGACGCCGCAATCGGCAAAAACCAGCGGATCGCCGCGGCCTTCGGGCGGCAGCATGAAAAACGCCGACGACACGGTGCGAATGCCTTCCGCCAGCCCCAGCACGCGAATGGCTGCGCGCAGAACGTCGGCGGTAGCGGACAGGTTTCCGCCGACGCACACGTCCACGTCGCCGCAGGCGAGCATGGAGGCCGCGAACCACAGCGGGTCCGCGAGGCGCTCGCCGATCTCTTCCGCCGAAGCCTTGGGCAGACGCGAGGCGAGATGCTCGGCATAACGCGGCCTGTCCGGGGAACGCAGGGGGTCGATGACGGCCCCCGCCATGCCTTGGCGCTCTTCCCAGCAGAAACGGCGCATTTCAAAGGGATTGCCCAGCAGCACCGGCCTGGCGTATCCTCGCGCCGACAATTCCCGCGCGGCGCGGATCACCCGCGTATCCAGCGAGTCCGGGAACACCACGCGGCGCGGACGCGCCCGCGCCCGTTCGGCGCATCGGCGTCTCAGGTCCATGCGCCCTCCTTGAGCGGCACGCGGCGCTCGCGCATGACCGCCAGGATCATCAGGATGTAAACGGCGCTGCTCAGACGATTGAGTCCCTGCATCAGGTCGGGGCGGGCCACCTCGAAATCGCGCCCGACATGGACTTCCGCCGCGCAGGTTTCGGCTTCCCGGATCGCCGCGCGCAGCAGGTTGAGGCGCGCGGCGGACAAGCCTTGAGAGACTTCGGGCACCACGTGATCGTGTCCCAGATGACGCCAGGGATCGTGGGAAACGCGATGGATCGCTTCCTCGTCGAAAGGCCCCATGCGCGGCGGCGGCAGTATCTCGCCGGTCACTTCCGCTCGCAGCGCGTCACCCAGGGCGGAGCGCACGTCGGAAAGGCCCTGTTCGAGGCGCGTGGAAAGCGCGTCCGCCTCATCGCCCTTGCGCCGCGCTTCCGCCCATTCGGCCTGTAGCCACACCGCGCAGGCGATCGCGCCGTCCAGACGGCCACGGAAACGGATCCGCGCATCGTTCTTCGGCACCAGCGTGTTTGCGTCGAGATGCGTCAGCGCATCCGGCTTCTTGCCGACTTCCTGACGGCACAGGGCGCAACGCGCCGCCGGCGGCCGCGCGCTCCGTTCCTTTCCGGTCAGGGGGTGGATGCGCGGCCTTGCCGCCGAATCCGCCGCGACCGGCGGCGCGTCGCCGCCGTCCGTTCCGCCGTCCGCCGCCTCTTCATACGTGATCCGCAAACGCCGGTCCGAAGCCAGCGACCGCGCCGCCGGCGTCAGCGCCGAACCCGGCGGCAGATGAAAACACGCGCCTTCCGTCATGGCGCCATGTTCGCGCAACCAGGTTTCGGTGATGTAGTTTTTCATGGCGGTGGATTTTCGCTCTCTGCTTGCCCGTCTCTCTATCTCCGGGGCCGGCTCAGCATTCCATCCAGTTGGACGGATAGGCGACGTACAGGAAGCGCACCTTGCCGGGCGTGCCGAACTCGATGCTCGAATTCTTCGGGATGAAGATGACGTCGCCCGGTTCTCCGACGACGCACTGCCCCTCGCAGCGGATGTGCAGTTCGCCGTCGATGACGAAATCCACTTCGTCATAGTTGAGCGTCCACGGGAAGAAACAATTCTCCCAGCTCATGAAGCCCGCCGCCATCGCGCTGCCGTCCTCCGCCGTCACCACGTCGGCGACGCCGACCCGGTTTCCCTTGCCCGCGCCGTCGAACAGGCTCATCTGGACGGACGCGCCTTTCACCCGCTTGATTCCGCGGGCGATCCTTTGCGCTTCGTAGGCTGCGTCGGACGCCGGGGCCGTCCCGTTCCCCGCGCTCCGCTCGCCGACCGTTTTTCTGACCAGTTGATCCACCACGCTCTCGGGAACGGCGCCTTCCGGCAGCCGCGCCAGAACGGCGGCGCGGATCGCCGCCAGATCGTCGTCCGGCAAGGGCTTCCGCGCGGCGGCGGTCCCGGCCGGACAGTCCGCAACGGCGGCCGCCTCTTCGGCCAGGACGATGCCCAACTGATCCGCCGTCGCGCGCGCCTCCGGCGTCACGATGCAATCCGGGCGCGCCGCCGGGATGCGCTTCTTTCCGGCGGCATGCTCGGCGCGTACCACGCTGGCGGTAATGAGTCGTTTCATGAAGTCCTCCGCTCTTCCAATCCGTACAGTTGCGTCTTCAGCGACGCGATGGTTTCCGGCCGACGCGCGGAAACGCGGAACACCTCGCCGTCGAATCCATGATCGCGCAACAGACGCTCCGCCGCGTCGGGGTCGGCCTCCGGCAGATCGATCTTGGTGATCACGCCGATCACCCGCTTGCCGGCGTTGACGTCCAGCAGACCCGGCGGCAAGCGGCATTCCCGGTCGTCGCAGGCATGGACGTACATCAGCGTGTCCGCCTCCGCCGCCGCGCCGATCAGCGCGTGATACAGGCGCGGATGGCTGAAGAACTCACCCGGCGTATCGACGATTTCCTGATCGTAATCCATCGCCTGCGTTTTCAATGCCAACTCCCGTTTCCCCGTCAATGCGTTGAACAAGGTCGTCTTTCCCGCCTCGACGGCGCCCAGCAGCACGAAACGATGAACGCCATCCATTCGATCACGTCTTCGTCAGCGGACAGACCGTGTAACCGAGCAGGCCCCGCAACACGTTCAGGGTCTGCGCCAGCGCTTCCTCGACCGCGCCCACCGAACCGCAAATCACCAGCGCCCCGGAAAAACGGTCCAGAAACCCGATCTGGATCGCCGCCGCCTTGGTGGCGACGTCACCCGCGATGATGGCCGTCTCTCCCGGCGTCAGCGTCAATATCCCGATGGCTTCCGTTCCCGGAACGCCGATCTTCCGCGACAGGTCCTCGGACGGATGCGCGATGAGATGCGCCAGCGTGACCTGTTTGCCGGGAACGAATTCCTGGATGATGCGCTCTTTGGTCTCTGGCTTCATGCCGTCATGAAAAATCGACATGCCTCATCTCAATTCCCGATAATGCCGGAATACCGGCGAGAAACGATGAACGCCTCCCGCATCCCCGGCCTTTCGCGGCTCCGTCCGCGGACACCCTCGTCCGTTCCGACAACGCGAAGGCATCATAGCGCCGCGTTTTTTCGCGCCGCTAACAAAAATCGGCAAGTTTCAGGCCGCGACCCACTCGCGGGGGAAGGCATTCGCCGCGCGCCGGAAGCGAGCGCGATCCCGCCCCGCGCGAGCGCCGCCATGCCGATGCGGCCAGGGAATCCGCGGGGCGCGGCGATCGGGGTGAAGACTATCGCCAGCCGCTTCGCAGCGTCTCGGAGGGCAGTTCATGGAACAGGCGGCGATAATCCGCGGCAAACTGGCTCATGTGCCAGAATCCATGCGCCGCCGCGACGTCCTGCACCGTCTGGCGGGCGCATTCTTTCAGGTCGCGCCGCACGGCGTTCAGCCGCAGGGCCTTGAGATAAGTCACGGGGCAGACGCCCAGAACCTCGTGGAAGCAATTCTGCAAGGTGCGGCGGCTCACATAGAGGTACTCGCACAGCTCCGTGATCGAAATCACCTCGTCCGGGTGTTCCAGCAGATATTCACGCGCGCGGGAGACGACTTTCCTGTGATTCAGCCGGCTGCGCCGCGGCGCGCCCGTCCCGGCGGAATTGGCGATCAGCCCGATCAGGCTGGAGAGGATTTCCTCTTCCATCACATTGCACGCGCCCTCGGGCATGCTTCCCGCCTCGCTCATCCGTTTCGCGTTCTCCAACATGCGGGACAAATGCCGCCAGAAATCCATTTTGCGTTCCGGGCCGATGGAAAACACGGCGCCCCGGCGCACGGCTTCCATCAGATCGGGAAGATCGAGGGTTTCGGCATATCGCGCCAGAACCTCCTCTCTGGCGACGATGCCCAGTATGTCGTAATCACCCGGCGTCAACAGCTCGAAATCGATGCCTCCGGGACGAACGGCAATCGCGTCGTTTTTCAGGGAAAGGATGTCGACGCGCGCGTCCGCGCGGTCGTAGCGCGGCAGCCCGAACCAGAAGGCGCCCGGCCAGACGACGCAAGTCTGCCGCAGCGCCCGGTTGGTGCGCTCCAGGAAGAACTGCGTGCGCCCCAGCCAGGTCTCGCTGGTCATGCCGTAGAATTTTCCGGCGCTGATCTGATCGTATTCCTGATACCAGGCCGTGATGTTGGCCGCCTGCTCGTCCGCGTCGCGCACCTCCTGAACGCGCAACTGTCCCATCGGGCCGCCCAGGGGAGGGATGTCGTTCCCGGCGTCCGCCGCTTTGCCGGCGCCTTTCCCCAGGTCTGGCGGAACCGCTTCCCATACGGATGAAAAATGCGAAGCCTCATACATGGCGTTCCTCTCATCTATCCGCTCGACAGGGGAGTTCCCCGGCGGGATACCGTCCCCTGATGACATGGATCATCAGCCGGAAGATTAGTACAAAAACGGCATCCGCCGAGAGAAGGCGATCAAACTTGCCGATTTTTGTTATCGCATCAAAAAGGCGCCGAGTACCATCCTCGCCAGATAGCCATGCGCTCACTGCCGCGACACGGCGGGTCCGGTCTCTCATGCGTGCCGCGAGAGACGGCCTTCCTCCTGTGCGCAAGCGCTTTTGATCGTTCCGCGACGGCGGAAGGAAAGAAGCGGGAAGAGGCGGACGTCGTCGTTTCAAAATGTTTTTCGGTGGTTTTGCCAATGATTTCTTTTTCTTGAGGTAATTTCCCCATGAAACTCAAGGCCCAATTATTTGGACAGACTTATTCATTCAAGGACGTCAAGGAGGTTCTCGCCAAGGCCAACGAGCCGCGCTCGGGAGACGTGCTGGCGGGAGTGGCGGCGCGGAACGCCCGCGAACGGGTCGCGGCGAAG
>JAITAJ010000234.1 GCA_031284185.1 Accumulibacter sp.
CCATCCTGAACGCTATCTGCAAATCCGGACAACCCTGGCAGGAGAATTTCTCTCTCCCTTGACTTACTTCTCTTGGCGTAGAAAAAACTTGATTTTGAACACAGTTGCTGTCTTCTCAAGATTCTGTCTTCTGGATCAAACCTCTGTCTTCTGAAACTGCGGGCGAGACGCCCGCGCTCCAACAGGATGTCTCTGTCCTCTCAAACCGCTGTCCTCTGAAACCCGAGCGTCCGGTTTTTCCATTTTATCCGGCGCGACAGCGCCGCAAACTTACCTGTCCTCTGTCTTCTCAAGATTCTGTCCTCTGAAACAAGCCGTTAAAATACCAACTTTTCGCGGAAACCCTCATGTACCTCATCGCTCCCAGCATTCTTTCGGCCGATTTCGCGCGACTCGGCGAGGAAGTGACCCGCGTCGTCGATTCCGGCGCCGACTGGATTCACTTCGACGTGATGGACAACCACTACGTGCCCAACATGACGGTCGGCCCGGTCGTGTGCAAGGCGATTCGACCAATGACCACGGCAATGATCGACGTGCATTTGATGACCAGACCGGTGGATCGCTTGATTGGCGATTTCGCCAAGGCCGGCGCGAACGTCATCACCTTCCATCCCGAAGCCTCGGAACACGTCGACCGCAGCTTGTCACTGATCCGCGACAGCGGCTGCCAGAGCGGCCTGGCGTTCAATCCCGCGACACCACTGCATTACATGGATTACGTGATGGACAAGCTCGACCTGGTGCTGCTGATGGGAGTCAACCCGGGCTTCGGCGGCCAGAAATTCATTCCTTCGACACTGACCAAATTGCAGGAAGCGCGCGCCCGCGCGCTGGCCTACGAACAGGAGGCGGATCGCCGTATCCGCGTCGGGATCGACGGCGGGGTCAAAGTGGACAACGTCGCGGCCATCGCCCTGGCCGGCGCCGATACCTTCGTTGCCGGGTCGGCGATCTTTGAAGCCGGCCAGGACGGCGATCCCCACCACTACGACTCCGTGATCGCGGCCATGCGCGCCCAGTTGTCGCGGGTGTGAGGCGCGATGCCTCCCGTCTACGTTCGCGCCGCGCTCTTCGATCTCGACGGCACACTGCTCGACACCGTTCCCGATCTGCACGCCGCGGTGTGCGCGATGCTCGCCGATCTCGGACGTCCCGCGCTGCCGGAAGAGGCGGTCCGCCGCTACGTCGGGCGCGGCGTCGCCAATCTCGTCAAGCGGGTGTTGGGCGGCTCGCTGGACGCGGCAGAGGAGGATTCGCCGGCGCCGACCGACGCGCTGACCAGCTTCCGCCAGCATTACGCGCGGGAAAACGGCCGGCGCGCGCGCCTCTTCCCCGGCGTGAGAGAGGGCCTGGAAGCGATCCGCGCCAAGGGACTGCCAATGGCCGTGATCACCAACAAGCCGGAAGCCTTTACCAGACCGCTGCTGGAAACGACCGCCCTGGCGGCGTTTTTCCGGGAGGTGGTGAGCGGCGACGATCTGCCCCGGCACAAGCCCGACCCGATGCCGCTGGTGTGGACTTGCGGACGCCTCGGCGTGTCACCCGCCGACGCTCTGTTCATCGGCGATTCGGTCAACGATTTTCTTGCCGCGCGCGCGGCCTGCTGTCGCGTCTTCCTGCTGCCCTACGGCTACAACGAGGGACGCGACGTGCGGGAACTCGATTGTGATGCTATAGTGCCGAGCATCGTTTCGGCAGCCGAACCGATCCATTACCGAAGGTCGTAGCTCAAGACGCATGAAATTCGATCTCCCGCTCCACAAGCCGCGCTCCGAACCCGCCTTTTGGGCGGAGGCATGGCCCTGGCGATTCCGCCGGGAAGTCCAGCCTCCGTTCCGGCGCGTCCGCGCGCCGCGCTTCGTTTTGCCGTATCCGCTCGTGGAGCACCTTCATGAAAGAATCAGAATTCAATCAGCTCGTCGCTGAAGCCTACAATCGCATCCCGGTCACCCTGGAAACTTTCGCGGATCTCGATACGCCACTGTCGATCTATCTGAAGCTGGCCAACGGTCCGTATACTTATCTGCTCGAATCGGTACAGGGCGGCGAGCGCTTCGGCCGTTATTCGATCATCGGCCTCGCCAGTCCGACGCGAATCATCGTGACCGGACATCAGGTGCTGGTGGTGACCGGCAATCGCATCGCCGAACGTGTGGACGATGCCCAGCCGCTCGATTTCATCGGCCGCTATCTGGCGCGTTTCCGCGCGGCGCCGTCCGGGAATCTGCCGCGCTTCTGCGGCGGGCTGGTCGGCTGTTTCGGCTACGATACGGCGCGCTACATCGAGCCTCGCCTGGAAAAAGGACGCAAGCCCAGCGAGTTCGGCATCCCCGACGTCCTGTTGCTGCTGTCCGAGGAACTCGCCGTCGTCGATAACCTTTCCGGCAAGCTGACCCTGGTCGTTTTCGCCGAACCCGGCGTGCCCGGCGCGTATCAGAAGGCGCAAACCCGGTTGAAGGCCCTGCTCGCCCGCCTGCGCGAACAGGTGACCGTTCCGGCGGAAAAACCGGCGCCTTCGCCGCCCGCCGCCTCGGTGTTCGGGCAGGCGCGTTTCAAGGAGGCCATCCTCAGGATCAAGCAGTACATCACCGATGGCGACGTCATGCAGGTCGTTCTTTCCCAGCGCATGAGCAAGCCCTTCGGCGCGAGTCCGCTGACCCTCTACCGCTCGCTGCGCTCGATCAACCCGTCGCCGTACCTGTTCTATTTCGATTTCGAGGATTTTCACGTCGTTGGCGCGTCGCCGGAGCTTCTGGTGCGGCTCGAAGGCGATACGGTGACCGTGCGGCCGATCGCCGGCACGCGCCGGCGTGGCGCCAGCTCCGAGGAAGATCAGGCGCTGGCGGACGAGCTGCTCGC
This sequence comes from Accumulibacter sp., assembly GCA_031284185.1. Lineage (GTDB taxonomy): Bacteria > Pseudomonadota > Gammaproteobacteria > Burkholderiales > Rhodocyclaceae > Propionivibrio. The sequence continues at coordinate 2,863 of JAITAJ010000234.1, forward strand.
CGATGAGAAGGAACGCGCCGAACACTTGCAACTGCTCGATCTGGGACGCAACGACGTCGGGCGCGTGGCGCGGATCGGCACGGTCAGGCTGACCGAAAAAATGATCATCGAGCGTTATTCGCACGTGATGCACCTCGTCTCCAACGTCGAGGGCAAGCTGCGGCCCGGCCTCGGCGCGCTCGACGTGCTCAGGGCGACTTTCCCGGCGGGTACCGTGTCGGGCGCGCCGAAGATCCGGGCGATGGAGATCATCGATGAACTGGAGCCGACCCATCGCGGCATTTACGCCGGCGCCGTCGGGTATCTGGGCTTTCATGGCGACATGGATCTGGCGATCGCCATCCGCACGGCGCTGGTGAAGGACGGCCAGCTGCA
>JAITAJ010000235.1 GCA_031284185.1 Accumulibacter sp.
AATTTCCTCGCCTCCTCCATCGACACCGTGCTGGGCACGCGGCAGTTGCGGGCGGAATTTTCCAACGCGGAAGACGTTCTCCTGCCCGGTCAGTTCGCGCGCGTGCGGCTCTTCGCGGGCGAGCGCGAGGGCGTCTATCTCGTGCCGCAGACCGCCGTCATCCAGAGCGTCCAGGGCGACATGCTGATGCTCGCCGACGCGGAAAACAAGGTTTCGCCGCGTCCCGTGCAACTGGGCGACTGGTTCGGCAAGGACTGGATCATCCTTTCCGGTCTGAAGCCCGGCGACCGGGTGATCGTCGATAATCTCCTGAAACTTCGGCCCGGCATGACCGTCGCGCCGCAAGCCCCGCAAACTTCGCAAGCCCCCGCGTCCGTAAAACCCGCGGCGGCGCAATAAGGGGCGCGTCATGGCGAAGAAATCCTACTTCTTCATCGACCGTCCCGTCTTTTCCGCGGTTATTTCCATTGTCATCGTCATTGCCGGTCTGGTGGCGGCGAATGTGCTGCCGGTGGCGCAATACCCGCAGATCGCGCCGCCGACCATCGTCGTCACCGCCTATTATCCGGGCGCGTCCGCCGAGACCATGGCGCGCACCATCGCCGCGCCCATCGAGGAACGCCTGAACGGCGTCGAGGGGCTGGATTACTTCAGTTCCTCGGCCACGGCGGATGGCCAGGTCACCATCACCGCCACCTTCAAGGTCGGCGTGAACGCGGACATGGCGCAGGTGAATGTGAACAACCGCGTCAAGATCGCCGAACCCCGGCTGCCGGAAGAAACGCGCCGCCAGGGCATCGTCGTCTACAAGCGTTCCACCGACATCCTGAAGGTGTTCGCCGTCCTCTCCACCAAGGGACACAGCCGCCTCTTCCTTTCCAATTACGCCAGCATCAACCTCGTCGACGAGCTGAAGCGCGTGCCGGGCGTGGGCGACGTGTTCGTCTTCGGGGCGCTCGACTATTCGATGCGCATCTGGCTGAAACCCGACCGCATGGCGCAACTGGGCATCACCACGACGGAAATCGCCCGCGTCATCCAGGAGCAGAACAGCCAGAACGCGGCGGGCAAGATCGGTCAGGACCCCGCGCCGAACGACCAGATGCTGATCTACACGGTCAACGCCAAGGGACGGCTCCTGACGGCGGAGGAATTCGGCAACATCGTCATCCGCGCCGGCGGCCCGGAAGGGCTTTTGCGCTTGAAAGACGTGGCGCGCATCGAACTGGGGGCGAACAACTACAACCAGCGCAGCATCACCAACGGCGACGACACCATCGGCATGGGCATCTTCCTGCAAACCGGGGCGAACGCGCTGGAAGTCTCGCAAGCGGTTGACGCGAAAATGGAGGAACTGAAGCAGAAATTCCCAGAAGGCGTCGATTACGTCGTGCCCTTCGACACCACCCGCTTCATTTCCGCTTCCATCGGCGAGGTGAAATCCACGCTGATCGAGGCGGCGCTCCTCGTCCTCCTGGTGGTCTACATTTTCCTGCAAAGCTGGCGGGCGACCTTGATTCCCATGCTCGCCGTGCCGGTGTCGCTGATCGGCACCTTCGCCGGACTCTGGCTCTTTGGTTTTTCCATCAACACCTTGACCCTCTTCGCCATGGTGCTCGCCATTGGCATCGTGGTCGATGACGCCATCGTGGTGCTGGAGAATATCGAGCGCCTGATGTGGGAAGAGAAAATGCCGCCCCACGCCGCCGCCGTCAGGGCAATGCACGAAGTCTCTTCCGCCCTGGTCGCCATCGTGCTCGTGCTCTGCGCGGTGTTCATTCCGGTCGCCTTCCTGGGCGGCATCGCCGGGCAGCTCTACAAGCAGTTCGCCGTCACCGTGGCGGTTTCCGTGGTGCTCTCCGGCGTCGTGGCGCTGACGATTTCCCCGGCGCTCTGCGCCTTGCTCCTGAAATCGAAGCACGAGGAGCACAAGATCTTCATCCCCTTCAACCGCCTTTTCGAGCGTTTCACCAATTCCTACACCACGACGGTGGGCAAGATTCTGCGCCACAGCTTCATCGGCGCGCTGGCGCTCCTCGCGGTGATCGCGGTCTGTCTCGGCCTCTTCGCCGAGCGGCCGGAGAGTTTCGTGCCGGAAGAAGACCAGGGTGTGCTGCTGGCGGGTCTGATCCTGCCCGACGGCGCAACCCTGAACCGCACCCTCGAAGTCGGCACCAAGATGAGCGCGATGCTGGAGAAGGACGCCGACAACATCGAGCGCACCATGCTCATCGGCGGCTTCGACATGATCGGCGGCAGCAAGGGCACGATGTTCATCGACCTGAAGGATTGGGACGAGCGCAAGCAATCCGCGCAGGAATTGCTCGACGGCTATTCCGGCATGGGGCAAAGCATTCCAGAGGGCATGGTGGTGGTGTTCTCCCCCCCGGCCATCATGGGCATCGGCAGCGCCAGCGGCTTCGAGGGCTATATCCAGGACCGCGAAGGCGGCAGCCCGCAGGATCTGGATGCCGTGGTGCAGGAACTTCTCGCCGCGCTGGGCAAGCGCCCGGAATTCCAGTGCGGCGAGCGTCCCTGCCGCATGACCACCGCGCTCCGCGCCAACGTGCCGCAGTTGTTCGTGGAAATCGACGAGGCCAAGGCGCTCTCCCTGGGGCTTTCCTTGTCCGATGTCTACGCCACCTTGCAAAGCACGATGGGCACGCTCTATGTGAACGACTTCAACCTGGGCAGCAAGGTCTACCGGGTACAGTTGCAGGCGGAGACGGAATACCGCATGAAGCCGGAAGACCTGGGCAAGATCTACGTGAAGAGCGCGAAGGGGGCGATGATCCCCATTTCGGCCATCGGCACGGTAAAACGCATCGTCGCGCCGGACGTCGTGGAACGCTTCAACGGCTTCACCGCCGCCAAGGTGATGGGCGAGGCCGACCCCAAGGTAAGTTCCGGGCGGGTGATCGAGCTTGTGGAACAGACGGCGAAGGAAGTCCTGCCCGATGGCTATGAGCTTGCCTGGACAGGCGCGGCCTTCCAGGAAAAACAAAGCGCCGGTTCCTCGCTCCATGCCTTCGCCTACGCCGTGGTCATGGTCTTCCTGATTCTCGCGGCGCAGTACGAAAAGTGGTCGCTGCCCCTGGCCGTCATCATGACCGTGCCGTTTGCGCTGATGGGGGCGTTGATCGCCATTCTCAGCCGCCAGATGCCCAATGACATCTACTTCCAGATCGGCCTCGTGGTGCTGATTGGCCTGGCGGCGAAGAACGCCATCCTGATCGTGGATTTCGCGGCGCAGAAATACGCCGAGGGCATGAACACGGTGGATG
>JAITAJ010000301.1 GCA_031284185.1 Accumulibacter sp.
CTCACCCGGCGCGACAGCGCCGCAAACTCCTCTGTCTTCTGTCCCCTATCCTCTGTCCCCTATCCTCTGTCCTCTGAAACTGTCCTCTGAAACTGTCCTCTGAAACTGTCCTCTGAAACTGTCCTCTGAAACTGTCCTCTGAAATACTTCACGCCGGAGGGGGACGAAAAACCAAGGGATCGGTTTTTCGTCCTTTGCTTTTGAGGATCGTAAGGGCACGACGCCCGCACATCAGAAGACAGCTTCAGAAGATAGAAGACAGACAAACCCATCGCTCGGTTTTTCGTTCCAATTCCGGCGCCGACCGGCGCCGCAAGCCTATCCGTCTTCTGTCCTCTCAAATTTCTATCCTCTGATTTCGACAGCTTCGGATGAACCGCCGCCGTTCTCCGCGGGCCTGGTCACGCCCCCTCCGTCGCAGCCACAGCCCGGCGCTTCGTCCGGCGCGTTGCACGCCGCGGCGTTGTTTCCCGGCACGCCGTTCTCTTCGTCGTTCCAACCGCAGTCCATGTTCAGACCACCTCCGCCGGAATTGCTCGCGCTGCTCGTCGCCGCCATTTCCGCTCCGTCGCCCACGTCAACACTGCTCGGGCCGGCATTGACACTGCTACCGCTGCCACCGCCATCGAGCGAGGCTTCCTTGAAATCGCTCTGCATACGCACCGTCGCGTAGGCCACCAGCGGTACCCGCCAGCCCATGTCCGCGCTACTCCCCGCCGACTCTCCGCCGAAGAGTACGCCCGTCAGGTTGGCGTTCATGAACGGGGTGAAGAAGTAGCGCGTCAGCGGCAGCTTCAGTTCGTAGAGATACGTCACCTGGATCTTCAGCAGATTCGCGTCCTGTACGTTGACGCTGCGAATGAGCCTCGTGTCCCGGTACGCCAGATTGTCGTTCGGGATCACCTTTTCCCTGCGCGACGATTCGCTCCCCGCCACATAGGCCCGCATCACGCCGAAGTCCGCCACCATCTGGCGCGTGGGCGAAAGAATGCCGACCGTCAGGCCCGTCTGCAAACCGCCGCCCGCTCCGTTGAAAACGGGGCCGGACGGGTTGCCGATCACGTTCGTCGCGCCCACCATGTGCGGCAGCGAGGTGTCGAGGCGCGATCTGAGCATTCCTTCCATCACCCCCGCCGCGCTGGCTTCCCTCGTGTAGAGCGGCGTCAGCGCGAGCGAGGCCGCCTTTCTCATTTCGCCCGCGTCCCCGCCGTGGATCGCCCCGCTCCGGGCCGCCGCCAGCGCCGCCACGTCCAGCACCGCCTTGGCCTGATACATCAGCCCCAGCTCGGCAATGATGAAAATCAGCAGCACGAACATCGGCAGCGCGATCAAGGTCTCCACCATGCTCACGCCCCTTTGGCAAAGAAATCCCCGATCGCGCCTCATGCCGCCGCCTCCGTGTCCAGAGGCCGGGCGCCTTCCTCCCGCGACCTCGACCATTGCAGGCGCATGCCTTCGCACACGCCGAAACGCGCCGCTTCGCCTACGCTCCATTCCAGCACCGCGTGCGCGCCCGGACACACGCTCACGCCCAGCCAGGGACGAATCGGCGAGACGATCCTGAGCACCCGGAAGTCTTTCGACAGGAACACCGCCTCGAATCGACCACGCATGCCCAGGGCATGAATGCCGTTGCACGGCACGATCAGCATTCCGCGGCCCGGCGGCGGGGGCGCGGCGAACATCAACCCGCGCAGCCGCGAGAAAAACCCGTCGGCCAGCGCAATTTCGGCGCTCAGCGGCCGGTCTCGCAGCTTCAGCCCGACCCGGGGCAGGCGTGGAAAGAAACCCATGACGATTCTCCTCAGAACGCGCCGGAACCGGCCACTTTCTGCCACAGGAAATAGCCCAGAAAGGCGAAGGTGCACGGGAAAATGAAGACCACCAGCGGCGCGATCATCTTGACCGGCGCTTCAAAGGCTTTCTTCTCCGCCGCCAGAAAGCGCTCCGTGCGCCGCTGCGCGGCCTGTTCGCGCAGGACGGGGCCGAGCGAGGCGCCGACTTTTTCGGCCTGGATCATGGCCGCGACCATGACCGTGATTTCCTTGATGTCGACGCGCGCTTGCAGGCGCGTGAGCGCTTCCGCCCGCGGCACGCCCGCCGAGAGATCGCGCATCACCCGCGCGAATTCCAGGCGCAAGGCCCCGCGCGGCGCCTTGGCGAGCGTCAGGCGGATCGCCCCGCCGAGGTTCTGGCCCGATTCCAGCCCCAGGGTGAGGAAGTCCAGGAGAGTGGGAAGCTCCTTGTGGACCTTGCGCACGTAAGCCTTGCGGATGTCCCCCAGCCACATGTCCGGCAGGAAGAATCCCAGCGCTGCCGCCGCCAGCAGCCAGAGGAACTCGAAACGTCTCAGCATCCACGCGACCCAGAGGTAGGCCAGCAGGGCAAGGATCGAAGCCACGATCTTGAGCGCGACGAACTGTCCGGTTTCGATGAGGTGGATGAGTCCCCCCGACACCAGCCGCCGTTCGACCTGCCCGCGCAGCGCCTGCGGCACGAACACCACGAGGCGTCTGTCCGCCCAGCGCACCACCGGCCAGACCGTGCGCATGAAGGGCGGCAGCGGGTCCTTGTATTCCCGGTTTTCTTCGCTGAGTTCTCCCAGCTCCTGAGCCGTGATCCAGAAAAAGATCAGGATGGCTCCGGCCATGAGGCCGCAGATTGCCCAGATCATATGTCGATGTCCATGATTTTCTTGATGATCTTGTACCCCACGGCGATCCAGAAGCACACCCCGAGAAACACCGCCCAGCCCGCCGCCGTATGGAACATCGGCGCCATCGCCACGGGGTCGAGCTGGAACAGCGCGTAGAGCAGGAAGAACGGCAGCGCCGCCATCGCCAGCGCCTGCATCCGGCCCTGCGCGGTGAGCGCGATGATCTTCTTTTCCATGTTCTGGCGGTCGCGCACCGCGCGTGAGAGTTTTTCCAGCGATTCCGACAGGTTGCCGCCGCTCTCGCGGGCAATCTTGATGGCCGCGGCCACCATGATCATTTCCTCGGATTTCACCCGCGCCGCCAGATGGTCGAGCGCGAGGTCGAGGTCGATCCCCAGGCGCACTTCGCGCAGCATCATCTCCAGCTCCAGCCTGATCGGCGCGGGACCGTCCTTCGAGACCGACTCCAGCGCGCTCATCAGCGAGGCGCCCGCGCTCATCGATCCCGCGACCATCGCCAGCATGTCCGGCACCTGGCCGTCGATCAGGGCGACGCGCCTCTGATACAGATGCGCGTAGATCTTGCTGGGAATGACGATCAGCCCCGCCAGGGTCAGGAAGCACATCAGCGGATGCGCGGTGACGAGCCATACGATCAGGGAGGAAATCGCCGCGCCGATGACGATGAGCACCTCGCGGCCGGGGAGCATCTGCACGAGCGCCCGCTTCGGCCCGGCCTGCGGCCTGTCCGCGCCCGGCGCGCCGATACCCGCGAGGACGAGACAGGTCGCGCCGCCGATGATCAGCGCCACGAGCGCGGCGAGGAAATTTTCAGTCATCGGCGGGCGCTCCGAAAATCGTGAGCGGCGGGGTCTGGATGCCCGCGTCGCGCAGCTCTTCCAGAAACTCGGGCACCGCGCCCGTGGCGGCGTAGCGGCCCTTCACCCTGCCGTCGGCATCGTAGCCCTCGCGCTCGAAGACGAAGATGTCCTGCAACTGGATTTTGCCGCTCTCGACGCCGGTGACCTCGGTGATGGCGGTGATCTTGCGGCTGCCGCACTTGAAGCGCGTCTGCTGGACGATGAGGTCGATGGCCGAGGCGATCTGTTCGCGGATCGCCGTCACCGGCAAGTCCATGCCCGCCATCAGCACCATGACTTCCAGGCGGCTCAGCATGTCGCGCGGGGAGTTGGCGTGCGCGGTGGTGAGCGAACCGTCGTGGCCGGTGTTCATGGCTTGCAGCATGTCCAGGGCTTCGCCGCCCCGGCATTCGCCCACGACGATGCGGTCGGGCCGCATGCGCAGGCAGTTCCTGACCAGTTCGCGGATCGGGATCGCGCCCTTGCCCTCGCTGTTGGCCGGGCGCGCTTCGAGCGAGACGAGGTTGGGCTGGTGCAGCCTGAGTTCCGCCGCGTCCTCCACGGTGTCGATGCGGTCTCCGTCCGGGATGAAGCTCGACAGGATGTTGAGCAGGGTGGTCTTGCCCGACCCCGTGCCGCCGGAGATGATGATGTTCTTCGCCTGGAGCACGCAGAACGACAGAAATTCCAGCATGGACTCGTCGAGCGTGCCGAATTTCAGCAGGTCTTCGCCGTACAGGCGGTATTTCGGGAATTTCCGGATGGTGATGCACGGGCCTTTCAGGGCCAGCGGCGGGATGACCGCGTTGACCCGCGAGCCGTCTTTGAGGCGGGCATCGACGAGCGGGGAGCTTTCGTCGATCTTGCGCCCGATCGGGGCCACGATGCGCTCGATGGCCGAGATCACGGCGCGGTCGTCGGTGAAGTAAATCGGGCTTTTCGTGATTCGCCCGCCGTGCTCGACGAAAATCTGGTCGTGGGCATTCACCATGATTTCGGTGACGGACTCGTCCTTGAGCAAGGGTTCCAGCGGCCCCAGGCCGACGGCCTCGTGCAGCACCTGCTCGGCGAGCAGGTCCCGCCGGATCGCGCGCGGCAGACCGGACAGGCTCCCCAGCACGACGTCGATCATCATGCGCACGGTCGCTTCGAGTTCCGCCTCCGTCATGGACGTGATGTCGGTGCGGCGAACGTCCATCAGCTTGATGAGTTCCGTGTGCGCCTTGACGCGCCATTCGAGGTACGCATCGGTCGCCTCATCCGCTTCCTCCGCCGGTTCCCGCGGCGCCGGAGCGTCCGGGCGCGGCGATCCGTTCCCGCCGCCCGCCTCGTCGCGGCGCGGCCGCGCGGACGCGGCTCGGGAAGGCGGCGGCGCGCCCGCGCGCGTCCTGCTGCCGCCGCCGTCGCCCGGTGGCCGCGCGGACGGCGCGCCGTCCGCGCGGCCACCGGGCGAC
>JAITAJ010000305.1 GCA_031284185.1 Accumulibacter sp.
GCGCGCAGCCTGGGGAAGACTTCCTTGGTGTAGCTGCCACCCTGACAGGTGACGACGATGTCCATCCGCCGCAAAGCCTCGACCACGGCCGCGTCGAGCAATTCACCCGCTCCTTTGCCGCCGAACGTCGGCGCCTTGCCGCCTATCGAAGACGTGGAAAAATAGACGGGGTCGATGACGGCGAAATCGCCCTCTTCTTCCATGCGCCGCATGAGCACGGAACCCACCATGCCGCGCCAGCCTACGAGACCCACTTTCATCATCACGATTCCCTCGAATCAAAAAAATTACCGCTGGTCTGACAGCGGAGGATGAAAAATCCGCGCCGCCCGGTCCCGGATTCCCTCGGATCGCCAGACATCGAAGACCGCATCGCCCGCATGTATCGCTCGAACAGATCGGAGTCGGCGACGCGGGCGAGGAGGAGATGACGGCTCACGGCCGATTCGGTGTCACAAGGCCGCCAGCACCGCGTCGCCCATTTGTTTCGTACCCGTTTTCGTCGTTCCCGGCTCGTAAATATCGCTCGTGCGCAAACCTTGCCTCAGCACGTTTTTCACCGCGTTTTCGATGCGCTGCGCCGCTTCTTCCAGCGCAAAGGTGTAGCGCAGCATCATCGCCACCGACAGGATGGTCGCCAGCGGATTGGCCAGATTCCGGCCGGCGATGTCCGGCGCCGAGCCGTGGCAAGGCTCGAACAGCCCCTTGCCGGTTTCATCGAGCGAAGCCGACGGCAGCATGCCGATCGAGCCGGTGAGCATCGACGCCTCGTCGGAGAGGATGTCGCCGAACATGTTGCCGGTGACCACCACGTCGAATTGCTTCGGCGCGCGCACGAGCTGCATCGCCGCGTTGTCGACCAGCATGTGCGTGAGTTCCACGTCCGGATACTCGGGCGCGAGTTCGTTCATCACGTCGCGCCAGAGCTGCGTCGTTTCGAGCACGTTGATCTTGTCGACCGAGCACAGCTTGCGCCGGCGCTTCTGCGCGGCCTCGAAGGCCGCCTTGCCGATGCGCCGGATTTCATTCTCGCCATAGATCATCGTATTGACGCCGACGCGCTGCTCGACGCCGTCGACCCGGCGCGCCTCGATGCCGCGCGGCTGGCCGAAGTAGATGTCGCCCGTCAATTCCCGCACGATCAGGAGGTCGAGGCCCGAGACCACCTCTGGCTTCAGGGTCGAGGCGTTGGCGAGTTCGGGATAGAGCACGGCCGGACGCAGGTTGGCGAACAGGCCGAGCCGCTTGCGGATGCCGAGCAGGCAGCGCTCCGGACGCAGTTCGCGGGAGAGGACGTCCCATTTCGGGCCGCCGACCGCGCCGAGCAGCACGGCGTCGGCCGCCAGGGCCAGCTTTTGGGTGGCTTCCGGGAACGGATCGCCCGCCGCATCGACGGCGCAGCCGCCGAGCAAGGCTTCTTCCGTCTCAAACTTCAGGTCCAGCGCCTTCAACACGCGCAGCGCCTGGGCGATGATCTCGGGACCGATGCCGTCCCCCGGCAAGACACAAATCTTCACGTCGATTCCTTTACAGCCGATTCGTCATTCATCGGCAGGTCGAAAAGGGCGCCAAGCCTGCGACGCCGCAGAAAAAGTCCAAGGATTATCTCATGGCGGAGAATGCCCGGCGAGTCATTCGGCACCCCGGTCTTCCGCTCCCTGGATCAGCGCTTCGAGCGCCTCGCCCGGGCTGGGCCGGCGCATGAAGGCTTCCCCGATCAGAAAGGCGTTGACGCCGTTGTCGCGCATCAGGGCGACGTCGTCCGCGGTGTGGATGCCGCTCTCGCAGACCACGATCCGGCCGGGAGGAATCCGCGGCAAGAGGTCGAGCGTGGTTTGCAGGGAGACGTCGAAGGTATGCAGATCGCGGTTGTTGGTGCCGATGAGCGGCGTCGCCAGTTGCAGGGCTTGGTCGAGTTCGTTTTCGTCATGGACTTCGACCAGGACCGCCATGCCCAATCCCGCGGCGGCCGCTTCGAGATCCTGCATGGTCGCGAGGTCGAGCGCGGCGACGATCAAGAGGACGGCGTCGGCGCCCATCGCGCGGGCATTGAAGATCTGGTAGGGGTTGATCATGAAATCCTTGCGCAGCACGGGCAGCGCGCAGGCCGCGCGCGCGGTCTGCAGGTAGGCCGGCACTCCCTGGAAGAAACGATAGTCGGTGAGCACGGAAAGGCAGGCCGCGCCGTGCGCCGCGTAGTCGGCGGCGATCTCGGCCGGCCGGAAATCGGCGCGGAGTACGCCCTTCGACGGACTGGCCTTCTTGATTTCGGCGATCACCGCCGCTTTCCCGGCGGCGACGCGCTCGCGGAGGGCGCCCGTGAAATCGCGCGGCGCGGGCTGCGCCTCGGCCAGCTCGCGTAGGGCGGCCAGTGGTCTCGAGGCCCGGGCCGTGGCGATCTCCTCCCGTTTGCTGGCGAGAATCTGCTTCAGGATGTCCGGCAGGTCGGCGCTCATGCCGTGCGGTTCTGCGTGAAGCGCACGAACTCGTCGAACTTGGCGCGCGCCGCGCCGCTGGCGATGACCTGGCGCGCGAGGCCGATGCCCGCGCCGATCGACTCGACCCGGTCGGCGGCGTAGAGCGCCGCGCCGGCGTTGAAGACGACGATCTCCAGCGGCGTTCCGGCGG
>JAITAJ010000331.1 GCA_031284185.1 Accumulibacter sp.
GCGCGCACGCACAACCTGAAAAACATCAGTCTCGACCTGCCGCGCGACAGCCTCATCGTCATCACTGGGCTTTCCGGTTCGGGCAAGTCCTCGCTCGCCTTCGACACCCTTTATGCCGAGGGGCAGCGGCGTTATGTGGAGTCGCTTTCCGCCTATGCCCGGCAATTCCTGCAACTCATGGAAAAGCCGGATGTCGATTCCATCGAGGGGCTTTCGCCCGCCATTTCCATCGAGCAGAAGGCGACGAGCCACAACCCGCGCTCGACGGTGGGGACGGTGACGGAAATCCACGATTACCTGCGTCTCCTCTTTGCCCGCGCCGGCACGCCCTATTGTCCCGAACACGGCCTGCCGCTCGCGGCGCAGACGGTCTCCCAGATGGTCGATCACGCGCTCGCCCTGCCGGAAGGCACGCGCCTCATGATTCTCGCGCCCGTCGTGGCGAACCGGAAGGGCGAGCAGCAGGATTTGTTCGCCGAGCTGCGCGCCCAGGGTTTTGCGCGTCTGCGCGTGGATGGCGAAATCCACGAGATCGACGCGCTGCCCAAACTCGCCAAGACGAAGAAGCACAGCGTGGACGTGGTGGTCGACCGCCTGAAGGTGCGCGACGACATGCGCGGGCGGCTGGCGGAATCCTTCGAGACGGCCCTGCGCCACGCCGAGGGACGCGCCATCGCGCTGGAGATGGATTCCGGCCGGGAGCATCTTTTTTCCGCCCGCTTTGCCTGCCCGGTCTGCGACTATGCCCTGCGGGAAATGGAGCCGCGCCTTTTTTCCTTCAACAATCCGATGGGCGCCTGCCCCAAATGCGACGGCCTGGGCGTCATCCAGTTCTTCGATCCCGCCCGCGTCATCACCGCGCCGCATCTTTCGCTGGCGGCGGGCGCCATCAAGGGCTGGGATCGCCGGAGCGTCTTCTATTTTCATATGCTCACCTCGCTTGCCGCGCATTACGGCTTTTCCATCGACACGCCCTTCCAGGATTTGCCGCCGGACATCCGCGACAGGGTGCTCTACGGTTCCGGGCGCGAGCGCGTCGCCTTTGCCTATGTCAGCGAACGCGGCACGAAGTTCATCCGCGAGCATCCGTTCGAGGGCATCGTGCGCAATCTGGAGCGGCGCTACCGGGAGACCGATTCCGAGGCCCAGCGCGCCGAGCTTGCCCGCTACATCAGCAACCAGCCTTGCCCGGAATGCGGCGGCAGCCGGCTGAAAAGGGAAGCGCGCCACGTGCGGGTGGGCGAGGGCGAAGGGGCGATGACCCTGCACGACATCAACCGCCTGCCGCTTGCCGAGGCGCGGGATTTTTTCGGGCGGCTCGAACTTTCCGGCCATCGGGCGCGGGTGGCCGAGAAAATCCTGAAGGAAATCGCCGCCCGCCTGGATTTTCTCATCAACGTCGGGCTGGATTACCTCTGCCTCGAACGCTCGGCGGAAACCCTCTCCGGCGGCGAGGCGCAGCGCATCCGCCTGGCGAGCCAGATCGGCGCGGGGCTGACCGGCGTCATGTACGTGCTGGACGAACCCTCGATCGGCCTGCACCAGCGCGACAACGCGCGGCTTCTGGAGACCCTCGCGCGGCTCCGCGACATGGGCAACACGGTGATCGTGGTCGAGCACGACGAGGACGCCATCCGCGCCGCCGATCACGTGGTGGACATCGGCCCCGGCGCGGGCGCGCACGGCGGCTTCATCGTCGCAGAGGGAAAGCCGGAAGAAGTCGCGGCGCGCCCGGAATCGCTCACCGGCGCGTTTCTCTCCGGCCGACGCAAGATCGCCATTCCCGCGCAGCGCCGGCAGGCGGGCGGCCAGACCCTGAAAATCCTGGGCGCGCGCGGCAACAATCTCAAGAACGTCGACCTGGAACTGCCCGTGGGACTCTTCACCTGCGTGACCGGCGTTTCCGGCTCCGGCAAATCGACGCTCATCAACGACACCCTCTACGCCGCCGCCGCGCGCGTGATCCACGGTTCCGCCCAGGAACCCGCGCCGCACGACGAAATCCGGGGACTTGCGCATTTCGACAAGGTGATCGACGTCGACCAGTCGCCGATCGGACGCACGCCGCGCTCCAACCCGGCCACCTACACGGGGCTGTTGACGCCCATCCGCGAACTCTTCGCGCAGGCGCCGGAAGCCCGCGCCCGGGGCTACGCGCCGGGACGCTTCTCCTTCAACGTCAAGGGCGGGCGCTGCGAAGCCTGCCAGGGCGACGGCGTCCTCAAGGTGGAGATGCACTTTCTGCCCGACATCTACGTGCCCTGCGATGTCTGCCACGGCAAACGCTACAACCGCGAAACCCTGGAAATCCAGTACAAGGGCCGGAACATCCACCAGATTCTTGCCATGACGGTGGAGGAAGCCCGCGCCTTTTTCGACCCCGTCCCCAACGTCGCCCGCAAGCTGCAAACCCTGACGGACGTGGGGCTTTCCTACATCACCCTGGGGCAGAGCGCGACGACGCTCTCCGGCGGCGAGGCGCAGCGGGTGAAACTGGCGCTGGAACTCTCCCGGCGCGACACGGGACGCGCGCTCTACATCCTCGACGAACCGACAACCGGACTGCATTTCGCCGACATCGAAATGCTGCTCTCGGTGCTGCATCGCTTGGTCGAGCGCGGCAACACCGTCGTCGTCATCGAGCACAACCTGGATGTCATCAAAACCGCCGACTGGGTGATCGACCTGGGCCCGGAAGGCGGCGACGGCGGCGGCCAGATCATCGCCACCGGCACGCCGGAAGCGATTGCCAAGGTGAAGGAAAGCCATACGGGGAAGTTTTTGCGGGGGGTACTGTGCGTCCCAGAAGACAGAAGACGAAGAGCAGCAGCAAGCGTAGCCCGGATGCGATAACATGTTGGGCGGATTCGGCGCAAGCCGCAATCCGCCGGGTTCAGGAACCAACAAGGCGCGCTGCAAATGAAGTCAAGGAATCCGGCGCTTCGCGCCACAATGTTTTTATCGCGCGTCCGATTCACATGGATCGGATCGCCCAAGGGGTGCGATTAAAAATGGAGGAAAACCTGTGCACTCGCCTTCAATTTCGTCATTGCGAGGGCGAAGCCCGTGGCAATCCAGACGGCCTTTTCATTTGTCTTGCCATTTCAGTAAACTGAACTGTCACGTGGATTGCCACGTCGCTTCGCGCCTCGCAATGACGAAGTGGGAGGCTACGCTCCGAAGAGTGACGAAATGGGGAATTTTCGCGCTCGTTTCCTCCGCTTTTGATTGCCCCTTCGCCCAAAATGCAAATTGACAAAAGGAGTTTTGGCCTTGGACATCCCGCGTATTTTCAACATTTCCGAAAGTGCTCATCGTCTCCATAACCCGTTCACTCCAGAAAAGCTCGCCACGCTCGGCGCAGCGTTGCGCCTGAAATCGGGGACTCGTGTGCTCGATCTCGGCAGCGGCTCGGGGGAAATGTTGTGCACCTGGGCGCGCGATTACGGAATCACCGGCGTAGGCATCGACATGAGCCAGTTGTTCACCGAGCAAGCGAAACTCCGCGCTGAGGAACTCGGAGTCGCCGATCGGGTCAAGTTCATCCACGGCGACGCTGCCGGCTACGTCGCCGACGAAAAGGTCGATGTGGCAGCCTGTATCGGCGCCACGTGGATCGGAGGTGGGGTCGCCGGCGCCATCGAGCTTCTGGCGAAGAGCCTCCGCCCCAAAGGAATCATCCTCATAGGCGAGCCCTACTGGCCGCGAATGCCGCCGACGGAAGAAGTTGCCAAGGGATGCCTGGCCGGTTCTATCTCTGACTTTCTCATGCTTCCAGAGCTTATCGGGTCTTTCGGCAGCCTCGGCTACGACGTTGTGGAAATGGTTCTGGCCGATCAAGAAGGCTGGGACAGGTACGAGGCGGCCAAGTGGCTCACCATGCGCCGATGGCTCGAAGAGAATCCCGGCGACGACTTCGCGGAAGAGGTTCGGGCCAAACTGACCTCGGAACCAAAACGCTACGCCATGTACACGCGTGAAGACCTTGGATGGGGAGTGTTCGCCCTGATGGCGCGGTGATGTGAGGCAGAATGATAAGGAGAGAT
>JAITAJ010000382.1 GCA_031284185.1 Accumulibacter sp.
GGCGCTTCGCGCCGGATAAAATGGAAAAACCGAGCGCTCGGTTTTCTGTCCTCTGAACGGCGCGAAGCGCCGCAAACTCATCTGTCTTCTGTCCTCTCAAGCCTCTGTCCTCTGTCTCTGATCTCTGAAAATCTGTCCCGTCAGGAAGGGCGCCCAGTTCTTTTCAAAATAGAAATTTCCCGGATCGGGCATGGCGCGCAAGGCTTCCTCGCGCGCCTCGAATTGGCCATCCCGGTACCGAACCTTGATCTGCGCCTTCCTGTCCGCCTCGCGTTCCACCAGAAAACGGTACTCTTCCAGCTTCCCGATCCTCGTCTCGGGAACCTTCGTGCCGGAGGCCGAGCAGATGAGGCGGGCGCCACGGCTTCCTCCGCCGTTTCCGACATACAGGGAAAGCGCGCTCAAAACGGCTTCGGAGATGAGGGCCATCTGCTTCCAGAGCATGGCTTTGGCGATTTGCGCGGGATTCTCGATGCGGATGCCTCTTTCGTTCAGAGCCGCATTCAGGGCCGCCGCCTCCCGCAAGGCGACGCCGATTTCCTCGTCACGGCAGATGAATCCGGCCTTGTCGCTCATGCGCGCCTGAATTTCGCTCCGAACGTCCTTCATGGACAGGGCGTCGGGGTTTTTCAGGTTTCTCCGAATTTCGCCGACGCAATCCGCAATCGCGCCGGCAAAGACGCCATCGCGCAGGGCGGCGCCGTTTTTGCCGGCATTGGCGCGGATGTGCTCGGCGCAACGTATGCCGAACACTTGACCCGCGTTGAGCGCGGCGCCTCCGGGACGAGTGACGCCGTGGGTTCCGGCGGCCTCGCCGACGGCATAGCATCCGGGAAGGCTCGATTGCGCCCAGATATCCACGGCGATTCCACCGTTCATGTGCTGGTTGTTGATGTTGAACGGAAGCGGAACCGCGTTCAGATCGACCTCGTAGCGCTTGTACAGTTCGATGGCCAGCGGGTTCATTTTCCGCAGACGCTCGATCGGCTGGCTCAGGAAGGCGTCGTTGTTTTTCAGATAGCTCACGACGTCGGGATCCAGCCGATCCAGGGAAAACGGCGCATCTCCGGGCACACGCCCGGGATTGCGATGAAAATCCATGTAAACCGTTCGTCCGGCCTGGGATTCCCGATATACCGCGATGTCCACCAGGCTCGACTTGAAGTCCAGGGTTCTGGAGGCATGGAACGGCCACTGGTATCCCTTCCTGAATACGTTCGACGCCAGCTCCGCGGTGGTCCGATAGTAATCGGCGAGAAAGTTCCATTCCTTCCCGGATGAATCGACGGAGTAAATATAGGGCATGGCCTGAACGTAGGTTCCAGACAGGTTCCACGGGAACTCTTCTCTCCTCGTGCCGATGCCGAACTGGCTTTCGGTGAGATTGGTCAGCTCGATTCCGGCATCGAGCGCCATGCCCAGCGAGCCGAAGCAATTCACGGGATACACGCTGTCCCGGTAGAGTTCTCCCGGCCCTCCGGTTGCCAACACGATGGCCGGACATCGAAACACGGCGAGGCCGAACGGATTCCCGTCGCCGCGGGCATCTGCCTTGATCGCGAGCATACCCGCCGCCGCGCCTTGTTTTCCGTCCCGCCTGATCAGCTTCAATCCGGTACAGCGGTTGACGAACGGCACGCCCAATCTCGACGCCTCATCGGCCAGAACCTTCACCATCAGCCGTGATGTCCGCGGGCCGCAGCTCGACGCTCTTCCCGCTTCGTCATGATCCGTCTTGTAACGCAGGATGCCTCCGTAGCAATCCACGGGAAGCGGCAGCCCCAGGTATTTCAGCGCCATGACCCCTTCGACGGAACCGACGGCCTCGACGTAGGCCGTGTCGGCGTCCATGGCGCCGCCCGCGCCAAGCGCCTTCGCAAGTTCCGTGAAACTGTCTCCGGAGGCGCTGGTGGAGGCCGTGTGCAGGGTCTGCTTGTCCGATCCCGAACAGACCGAGGTTCCCCAGAACAGCGCCTGAGTCGCCACGACCACGTCGACGCTCCTGCGTTTCAATTCCACCGCCGCCCGGAGGCCCGCCGCGCCGCTCCCCACGACCACGGCGTCCGCTTCGTACACGGGGATTTCCATGCCATCGACGGACAGGGATTTTCGCGGAAGACGCGCGGGCATTCGCCGGGGCAGATCGATGTCCGTGAGAGCGTCCAGGATGGACTGCGGAACAAGCGGCGTCATTTCTGATGGTTCCAAAAAAGTATCACTGTCGGGGGCTTGCTCGCCAGGCTCGCGGCCGGACGAGCCTGTCACACGCAACGCCCGTGCCTCTCGATGCACGTGTCCAGCACGTAATCGCCGGGCTGGCTCCACCAATGATCCGAAAATATTTCGACTTCGGAAAATCCGGCATAGCCGGATTCTTCCACCCATCCTCGGCATTTTTTCAGTTCGATGACGCCGTCGCCCATCATGCCGCGATCGTTCACCAGGTCCTTGGTCGGAACGAGCCAGTCGCAGACGTGGTAGGCCAATATCCGGCCGCCGCCCGCGCGGAAGATTTGTTCCTTGAGTTTCGGGTCCCACCAGACATGGTAGATATCCACGGCAACGCCCAGCCCCCGGCTTGCTTTCGGGTCGAGCCGGTCGCAAATGTCGAGCGCCTGTTCGAGCGTGTTGACGCATGCCCGGTCCGCGGCCTGCATCGGGTGCAGGGGTTCGATCGCCAGCGGCATTCCCGCTTCGACCGCGTATTCGAGCGATTGGGCAATTCCCTCGAAGACCTCCTCCCTGGCGCGGGCGATGTCCCGATGAGCGGGCGCGCCGGTCAAGGCTCCGGGCAGCGATCCGACGACCAGCACGAGACACGGCGCGTTCAGAGACTTGGCCTCGTCGATCGCCCGGCGATTGTCGTCCAGCGCGCGGATGAATCCGGCCTTGTCGGCCGCCGGGAAAAAACCGCCCCGGCAATACCCGGACAGCGCCAGTCCCGTATCCTTCAACTGCCGGGCGATGGCTTTCATGCCGACGTTCGCCACCTGATCCCGCCACGGACTGATCGCTCGAATGCCGCGGCGGGCGCACGCCTCGATGATCTCGTCCAGCGGCCATTGCTTTCGTACCGTGGCCGTGTTGATGGACAGGGCTTCATGGTTTGCTGAAAAATCGCGCATGGGGAGCCTTCCGTCAGGATTCGAGATCGAAACCGAAAAATTTCGCTGCCGCAACGGCCTGGCCGCGGTGCATGTGTCCGCCGGGCTGGATCCTGTGGCCCGTTCTTTCCGCCAGTACCAGCAGGGGCGTGACTTCCGGCTTGATGATGACATCCACGACGAGTGTCGAGGCAGGAAGGGGCGAGGGATCGAAGGGCAGAGGATCCCCGTCGCGCATCCCCTGCGGCGTGGCGTTGATGGCGATGTCGAACGGCCCGTCGCCGATCGTTCCGGAGTCGATGTCCAATCCCGGATAGACGGCCCGGATTCTGTCGGCAAGCCGGGCGGCGCGGCGCGCGTCGATGTCCTGGACGATCAGCCGCTTCACGCCGGCCTGAGCCAGCGCGCCCGCGACCGCGGAACCGGCGCCGCCGGCGCCCATGAGGAATTCGCGCCGCCCGGCGGGTTCGTGCCCCTGACGCCGGAGTCCGTCGACGCAGCCGACGCCGTCGAACATGTCGCCTTCCCAGGTCCCGTCGCTCTTCCGCCGCGCCGCGTTGATGGCGCCCGCCACGCGGGCATTGATCCCCAGAGAATCCACGAGACCGGTCATCGGCGTCTTGTGAGGCATCGTGATCACGATGCCGTCGAGATTTCTCATCGTTTTCAGACCGTTCCAGCAGGTTTCCAGATCCGCCGCCAGGACGTGATGCGCCACCATGACGGCATTGACGTTCTTTCTGCCGAACATCTCGTTGAAAAGCGTCGGCGTGCGCACTCCGTGGATCGGATCCCCGATGATCGTGAACAATCGCGTCGTCCCGTCAATCCTGCCGGTTTCCATTTTCGCTCCTCATCGGACTCGATGGTCTCATGAAAAAATTCAGGACTTCCCCAAGAAAAGCGCCCGAAAATTCATGGGAATCTTCGGGCTGCCACACGTCACGAACCTTGTCCCGCGCTCACGGGGATGGCGCTGTCGGGATCAGCCGAAGACCAGATTCGGCACGAAAAGAATGATCTGCGGAAAGACCATCAGGATCAGGACGGTGACGAGAACGGTGGCGATGTACGGAATGGATTCCATGGTGTAGGTATCCGTTGAGCAATCCAGCAGCGAACAGGCCGTATACATCGTCACCCCCACCGGAGGCGTCATGCCGCCCATCGTGTTGACCAGCATGAAGAGTATCCCGAAATGCACGGGGTCGACCCCCAGGGTTTTCACGATCGGCATGAATATCGGAACGAGGATCAGCACGTTGGCCGTGGCTTCCATGAACATGCCGATCACGAACAGAAAGCCCAGGACGGCCAGCAGCACGACGTATTTGTTGTCCGACAGGCCGATGATGAACCGGGAAAG
>JAITAJ010000392.1 GCA_031284185.1 Accumulibacter sp.
GAACAAATAGATCAGGACGTGATTCGTGATTACGACACGGCGGGGGAAGTTCGGACGCGCTGGTCTTTGAGGGAATCCGATGTGCAGGCGCTGGTGGAGGCGATGTCCGGTTATGGACAGCCACAGGAAATAAACCCGCCGGAAGAACTGCTCCCGGTCATCAACGCCGCCTGGGAATTGATATAGAAGCGGAGTTTACGAAACCCCTTCCATTCCGGACTGAACCCCTGATTTGAAATCGGGGGCGGCGGCCCGGAATCCATCCGGCGACAGCCAGGTGCTGGACGCATTCGATCCCGTGGGTGCGAAACAAAACTTGTTGCACCCGAAATAATGGCATAGACATTCAGGCAAGCAGCCCTCTCACGGTGCTGTAATCCTTTGTTGCAAACAAGTGCACAACCCGAAAAACGAACCGCCCTGCCTTTTATTCCTTGCCAAGACGCTCTTCACGACCACCAAGGTGATTCGGCGAGGTGTTCTTGATATTCGGTAATAACATATTCCCTGGGTTCATATAACGGCATATAAAACAATTATTTTACGTATAAAAAGGCTTTTCCTATGATGCCAGTCATTCCATTGCACAGGAAAGCCCTGCATCATCATGTCCACGCTCCAGCAACACGTTCTGGCCGAGGTCTCGTCGAGGCCAATCAATGTCGAACGCATTCTTTACCCCCGTTCCGTCGCCGTGATCGGCGCTTCCGAGGACACGCGCAAGTTTGGCGGGCGGATTTGCAAGGCGGTCGTGCATCATCGTTTCGGCGGGGCGTTCTTTCCCATCAATCCGGCGCGGGATGAAATCTTCGGCGTTCCCGTCCGCCGCCACATTTCCGAGGTGGAAACGCCCGTCGATCTCGCGCTCGTTGCCGTGCCGGCGCGGCAGCTCCCGGAAGTCATCCGGGATTGCGGCGAGGCGGGCGTCGGCGCCTGCGTCGTCATCACCGCCAGAATGGAGGAATTCGACGAGGCGGGCGCGGCGTTGCAGGAAAATCTCGTCGAACTCGCCCGGCGCTACGGCATGCGGCTCATCGGCCCCAACTGCATGGGACTCGTCAATGTCCATCACCGGCTTGCCCTGAGTTCCACCGCCACGCTCACGAGCTTTCCCGAATTCAGAAAGGGCGGCGTGGGGCTGGTCAGCCAGAGCGGCGGACTCCTGGGCGCGTTGCTGGCGCTCGCGCACACGCATGGCGTCGGCTTCAGTTCCCTTGTCACGGTGGGCAACCAGGCGGATCTCGGACTGTGCGATTTCCTGGAATATCTGGTCGAAGACCCCGCCACCACAACCATCTGCCTTTACGTGGAAGCCTTCAAGGATGCCGCGCGTTTTCGCGCCCTGGCCCTGAAGGCGCGCGAGAAGGGCAAGCCCGTCCTGGTCGTGAAGGCCGGGCGCACGGCGGCCGGGCAGACGCTGGCCCGCTCGCACACCGCCAGCCTTGCCGGAACCTACGAGGCGTTCGCCGCGCTGGCCGAGGCCGCGGGCGTCCTCGTTCTCGATGAACCGGGCAGCATGATCCTTGCCGCCGGTTTTCTCGACAAGAGCCGCGCCCGCCTGCGCCCCGGACAAAGCGCCATTTCCGTGCTCGGCAGTTCCGGCGGCGGCAGCGCCGTCATCGCCGACCGCCTGGCCCTGGCGGACATTCCCCTGGGCCAGTGGCGGCAGGAAACCCGCGAAAAGCTGGAAGCGCACTATCTGTCCCGGCACATCCACAACCCCATCGACCTGGGAAACCGCAAGAGCAACCAGGGTTTCAGCGCCCTTGCCGAAACTATCGACGCCATCGCGGAAGACCCGGAAACCGGCATCGTGAGCTATCTCTTCACGCCGCAGCCGATGATGCGGGAGACGGCCGAGACGATCCTTGCCGCCTGGCGGCGCGGCGAAAAGCCGTTCCTCGTCATCGCCGACCTGGCCGATTACGTTCCGGAAGTCCGCTCGCTGCTCGTCGATTCCGGCATCCCGGTCGTCAGCCGCGTCGATGACGCCCTGCGGATTTTCTCCGCCGTGAAACGCTGGCTGGCGCAGCCGCGCCGGGAGGCAGCCGCGCCGGAGGCAGGCGGGCGGATTCCTCCCCGGCTTCCCGCCCTGCCCGCGGGCCAGTTGACGGAACCGGAAACGAAGGCGCTCCTTGCCGCCTATGGCATCCGCGTCAACCGGGAAGCCCGCGCGGAAAACGTCGAGGCGGCGCTTTCCCTGGCGGAGACGTTCCGCTACCCCGTCGTCCTGAAAGGCGTCAGTCGCGAGGCGATCCACAAGAGCGACCTGGGTCTCGTGCATCTTGGCCTTGAGGACGAGGCGGCGCTGCGCCGCGCGTTTGCCGCGCTCACGCAAGAAGGCGCGCGGTTCCGGGAATTCGGCATCGTCGTGGCCGAGCAGGTCGGCGCCGGCGAACCCGTGACGGAAGTCGTCCTGGGCTGCCGCCACGATGCGGAATACGGCCCGCTGGTGCTCGTGGGGTTCGGCGGCATTCATGTGGAATACATCCGGGATTTCGCCGTCGCCCTTGCGCCCCTGTCGCCTGCCGACGCCCGGTCGCTCGTGGAGAAATTGCGTCTCTATCCCCTGCTGGACGGCGCTCGCAACCGCCCCCGCGCCGATGTGGAGGCGCTCGTGGAAGCCCTCGTCCATCTTTCCTGGCTCGCGCATGACCTGGGGCCGCGGCTCCTGGAACTCGACGTGAACCCCATCCTGGTCGGCGCCGCCGGAAAGGGCGCGGTGGCCGTGGATGGCCGCGCCACGCTGGCCCTTCCCCTGCATCCATCATCCCCCGCATCCATCATCAAGAGGTAGCGTCAATGAGTGACATCAGCATCAAACAGGTCGGCAAGGTGAGTCTTTTCACCATCGAGCGCCCCGAAAAACGCAACGCCTTCAATCAGGACGTGGTCGTCGCCCTGCAAGGCGCCTTCCAGGAATTCGACGCTTCCGACCAGCGGGTCGCCGTGCTCACCGGCTCCGGCGACGAGGCGTTCAGCGCGGGCGGCGACCTGAACCAGTTTCCGGAATACTGGCGGTGCATGCCGGGCATCGGCGTCACCACCGAAAAACCCATCATCGCCGCGACGGCGGGCTGGGTCGTGGGCGGCGGACTCGTGCTCGCCATGCTCTGCGACCTGCTGGTGGCGGCGGAAAACAGCAGTTTTTACTATCCGGAAGCCCGCCTGGGCGTGACGGGCGGCGCCATTGCCGGACTTGCCGCGCGGATTCCCCACAAGATCGCCATGGAAGTGATGCTCCTGGGACGCGCGCTCGATGCCCGTCGCGCTTATGAAGTCGGCCTTGTCAATCAGGTCACGCCTGTCGGCAAGCAGGTGGAAACCGCCCTGGAAATCGCGGCGGAATTGGCGGAATCCTCGCCGCTCGTCCTCAAGACCCTGAAACGCTTCGTCAATCAGCACATCCTCCCGAAAGGCCCCTCGGAAATCCAGGGCGAGGTGGTGCGGCAACTCTGGGAAGTCAACAGCACCGCCGACGCCAAGGAAGGTCTTGCCGCCAAGCGGGAAAAACGCGCCCCCAGATTCACGGGCCAATGACGACGGAAGCGCAGGAAATGACGAATCCCTCAACCCAGGCTTCCCGTCCCAGGCTGCACGCGGAAGACATCGCCCATGTCGTGCATCCCTATTCCAACCTCGCCGCGCACGATGAACGCGGCCCCACGCTCATCGTGCGCGGCGAGGGATGCTACATCCATGACGACTCCGGCAAACGCTATCTGGAAGGCATGAGCGGCCTGTGGTGCGCCGCGCTGGGGTTTTCGGAGCCGCGCCTCGTCGAGGCCGCCATCCGGCAGTTGCGGACCTTGCCCTACTACCATCTGTTCAACCATCGCTCGCATCCGCCCGGCATCGAACTTGCCGCGCGCCTCGCGGCGCTGGCCCCGGCAAACCTGAACCACGTGCTCTTTGCCAATTCCGGTTCCGAGGCGAACGATGCCGCCGTCAAGCTCGTCTGGTATTACAACAACGCTCTGGGACGACCGGAAAAGAAGAAGATCATTTCCCGCAGGAACGCCTACCACGGCGTCACCGTGGCGGCGGGCAGCCTGACGGGCATTGGCCGCATCCATGCCGATTTCGATCTCCCCATCGCCCGGGTGCTGCACGCGGATTGCCCAAGCTACCATCATTTCCGCGAACCCGGGGAGCGCGAGGCGGAATTCGCGCGGCGTCTGGTCGACAACCTGGAAGCCCTGATTCTCGAAGAAGGCCCGGAGACCATCGCCGCCTTCATCGCCGAACCCGTGATGGGAGCGGGCGGCATCATCGTGCCGCCCGCCGGATACTTCGCGGGCGTCCAGGCCGTCCTGGAAAAATACGACGTGCTCCTGATCGCCGACGAGGTGATCTGCGGCTTCGGGCGCACCGGGCAATGCTTCGGCAGCGACACCTATGGACTGCGGCCGGATCTGATGAGCGTCGCCAAGGCGCTGTCGAGCGCCTACCAGCCCATCTCCGCCCTGATCGTCTCGGACGCCATCCATGCCGCGATGCAGGAGGAAAGCCGGAAGCTGGGCGCGTTCGCGCACGGCCTCACCTATGCCGCGCATCCCGTCGCGGCGGCGGTCGCCCTGGAAACCCTGGATATCTACGAGGAACGCGACATCTTCGCGCATGTCCGGCAGATCGCGCCCGAATTTCTCGGTCGGCTCGCCGCCCTGAAGACGCATCCCCTGGTGGCGGATGTGCGCGGCGTGGGGCTTCTGGCGGGCGTGGAGATCGCCACGGACAAAACGAAAACGGCCATCACGCCCGAAGCAACGGCGCTGGGCGCCTGGGTCCAGAACCGCGCCTGCGCGCGCGGCCTCATTCTCCGCGCCATCGGCCCCGTGCTCGCGCTCTGCCCGCCCCTCATCATCGAGACAGCCCAGATCGACGAAATCCTGGCGATCCTGCAAGGCACGCTGGACGAGGCGCTCGTCCATGCGCGGGAAAATCGCTGGCTTTGAAAGGAATCTCCCATGTCCGAACTCCATCCCGACCTCTCCGAACCATCTTACGAGACGCTTGCCCTCTACATCGACGGCGAGTTTCTCTCCGGCGATGGCCGCCCGGTCACGGAAATCCTGAACCCCGCCACCGGCGCGCCGCTCGGCCTGCTGCCCCACGCCACCCGCGCGGACCTGGAACGCGCGCTTGCCGCCGCCGAACGGGCGTTTCCCGTCTGGCGGCAGACCGCGCCCACCGAGCGGGCGCGCATCCTCTACCGCGCCGCCGCGCTCACGCGCGAGCGCGCCCGGTCGATCGGCCGCAACATCACTCTGGATCAGGGCAAGCCCCTGGCGGAAGCCGTGGAGGAAGTCGCGGGCTGCGCCGATCACGCCGAATGGCATGGCGAGGAAGGGCGGCGCGTCTATGGCAGGGTGATCCCGCCGCGCCGCGCCGGCGTCCGCCAGATCGTCCTTCGCGAGCCGGTCGGCGTCTGCGCGGCATTTACGCCCTGGAACTTCCCGTTCAACCAGGCGATCCGCAAGATCGCCGCCGCCCTGGGGGCGGGATGCACGCTGATCCTCAAGGGGCCGGAAGAAAGCCCCAGCGCCGTGGTGGCGCTGGCGCGCATCTTCCATGACGCGGGATTGCCGCCCGGCGCGCTCAATATCGTCTGGGGCGTTCCCGGCGAAGTGGCGGAATTCCTGATTGCCGCGCCCGTCGTGCGCAAGATTTCCCTGACCGGATCCGTGCCGGTCGGTCGCGCGCTTTCCGCCCGGTCGGGCGCGGCATTGAAGCGCGTCAGCCTGGAACTGGGCGGCCACGCTCCGGCCATCGTTTTCCCCGACGCGGACGTGGAACGCGCCGCCGAATTCCTCGCCCGCTTCAAGCTGCGCAACGCCGGCCAGATCTGCATCGCGCCGTCGCGCTTCTACGTCCATGAAAGCGTCTTCGCGCGTTTTTTGGAACGCTTTCTGGCGGTCTTTCGTGCCATCCGAATCGGCAATGGCCTGGCAGAGGGAACGCAGATGGGGCCGCTCCACAGCGCCCGGCGGCGTGATGCCGTCGCCGCCCTGGTCGAGGACGCCCGCGCGCGCGGCGCAAATCTCGAAACGGGCGGCCAGGCATTGCCCGGCCCCGGCCATTTCTATGCGCCCACGGTGCTCACCGATGTGCCGGAGGAAGCCCGCATCCTGCACGAGGAGCCGTTCGGCCCGGTCGCGCCCATCCTGCGCTTTTCCGATACGGAGGAAGTCATCGCCCGCGCCAACGCGCTTCCCTACGGCCTTGCCGCCTATGTATTCACCACGACGCTGGAGACTTCCACCCGGCTTGCCGACGCGCTGGAAGCCGGAATGGTCTTCATCAACCAGGTGAGCGTCCTCGCCGAGATTCCCTTCGGCGGCATCAAGGAAAGCGGCGTGGGCAGCGAGGGCGGCAGCGAAACCTTCGACGCCTACCTGAATACCAAATTCGTCTTCCAGGCATGACCCGGAAAAAGCGAATCCCCCATCTTCATTCATTCCCATGAGGAACCCGACCATGCAAGCCTCCCGTTTCAAACCCATCCTCAAACCCCTCTATGCCGCGATCCTGATCGGACTTGCGCATCCCGCCCCCGCGCAGGAAGCGGAGGACGTCATCCGGACGGAGGACATTTCCGTCTTCGGCCAGGGCGAGGTCCGGCAGGTGCAGAACATCTCCAGGGATGACCTGCAAAAAGCCGCGCCCGGCGCCAATCCCATCAAGGTGCTGGAAAAGCTCCCCGGCGTGCACTTCCAGTCCGCCGATCCGCTGGGCACCAACGAGTGGTCATCCCGGCTCACGGTGCGCGGCTTCACCCAGCAATACCTGGGCTACACGCTCGACGACATCCCCCTGGGCGATTCCGCCTATGCCGCCCACAATGGCTTG
>JAITAJ010000022.1 GCA_031284185.1 Accumulibacter sp.
AATGGGGAAAACGTAATATATAAGAAGACAGATGAGCTTGCGGCGCTGTCGCGCCGGGTGAGGGAGGAAAAACCGAGCGATGGGTTTTTCCATCTTGCCCGGCGCGACAGCGCCGCAAACTCATCTGTCTTCTGTCTTCTATCGTCTGTCCTCTGAAACTGTCCTCTCAAACCGCTGTCCTCTGGAATTGTCCTCTGAAACTCGTCACCTGCCAGATTCCGCCGCATACCAGCGCCAGCGCCACGACGTTTTTCCACTCGAAAATACTCTCGCCGAGGAAAATGGCCGACAGGATGGCGCCGGACACCGGGATCAGGAAATTGAACACCGCCACCAGACCGACACGATTGTACTTGAGCAGGACGGTCCACAAAGCGAACGCCGCCGAGGACAGGACCGCCATGTAAGCCAGCAGCGCCGTCGATTCCGGGGTGAAGCCGGAGAGCCTGCCACCGGCGGCGTAACCGGCGACAAGCAGGATCAGCCCACCAATGCCGAGCTGGTAACCCGTCAGGACGACCGAATCCATCGTCTGCGAGAGCTTCTTGCCGTAGATCGTGGCGGCGGAAAGGATGAAGGCGGCGATCACGACGAAGCCTTCGCCAAACAGCGTGAAATCGAAGTTCAGCAAGTCCGGGCTGAAATTCACTACCATCACGCCGACAAAGCCGATCAGACAGCCGCTTGCCTTGCTGAAATTCAGGCGATCGTTGCGATAGACGCAGTGCGCCATGAGGACGCTGAAAAACGTCCCCGTGGCGTTCATGATCGAGCTTTTCACGCCGGTCGTGTGGGCCAGACCGACGTAGAAGAAGACGTATTGCAGGGAAGTCTGCGTCAGACCCAGCAGACTGGTCGAAAACAGACGCCGACGATTCAGGATGAATACGCTCCGGCGCGTGAACAGGGCCAGCGCGAGCAGCAGCAGACCGGCGAAGAGAAAACGATGACCGGCGAACAGCATCTGCGCCGGGATGTCGCCGGCGGCAATGCCGAACAGAAGATAGCCGCTCTTGATCGCCGGATAGGCGCTGCCCCAGAGCAGACAGCAAAACGAGGCCAGCAGAACCACGACGCGCCGGTCGGAAAAAAACGGATGCGGTTTCATTTTCTCCAGGCCGCCGGCCAGAAACCGGAACGTGACGGCACCCCCGCGCCGGCCTCGCCGCAGTCGAGGGGAAGGGGATACGAAATTCGCGCCGGGCGGCTCATGCGCATAGGGTGCTCGCCGGACGGCGCCGGCAAAAGAGAAGGACAGAAAAGGACAGAAAAGGACGCTTCGAGGCCACTTCGCCCGTGGATGCGCCGCGCCCGCAAGGCGCCATTATCCCCGGAAGGCGGGAACTTTCCAACCGGAAACGCGGGACGCTCCAGCCCCCCATGGAGTCCGGAGACGAAATGATTCGCGCGGAGGCGCCACGGATTCCGATGCCCGATCGCCGCTGAGCGTGTCGCCACCGCCCCGCCGCGCCGCTCGCGCGTCCTTCTTCCGGCATGGACAGCGCGGCGCCAAATCGGCCATAATCACCAGTTGCCTCGTCCGGCGGGCTTCCCGCGGGCGAGGTTTCAAAACGGAGCCGGTTTCACGATGAAATTTTTCTTCGACATATTCCCCGTCATCCTTTTCTTCATCGCCTTCAAGTTCGGCGGCATCTTCGTCGCCACGGGCGTGGCCATCGCCGCCACCTTCGCCCAGATCGGCTACTTGCTGGCGCGCGGACGCAAGGTCGACAAGATGCTCTGGATCAGCCTGACGATCATCGTCGTCACCGGCGGCCTGACGCTGTTCCTGCGCGACGAGACTTTCATCAAGTGGAAGCCGACGATCCTGTATTGGGCATTCGCCGCCGGACTCGGCGGCAGTACGCTGTTTTTCCGCAGAAACCTGATCCGCGATCTGCTCGCCGAGCAGATCGACGCGCCGGATTTCGTCTGGCGGCGCCTCAACCTGTCGTGGATCGGCTTCTTCGTGTTCATGGGCTTCGCCAATCTGGCCGTCGCCTTTGCCTTCAATCTGCCGACCGAAACCTGGGTCAACTTCAAACTGTTCGGCGGCATCGGCTCGATGCTCGTGTTCGCGCTGTTCCAGGGATTGACGCTGTCCAGATACGTCGAGGAGAAGAAATGATTCGGGCGATGGAGGATCACGGACGGAGGACGATCCGCCGGTCGATGATTCGGGACGAGCCTCTGTCCCCTCCTCCCCCCGATTCAGGCGCGGCGGGCGGCCGTCTGCCGTCCGCGATGCCCCCCACATGAATAAGGGAGTAAAATACATGCGCCAAGCATCGGGTCACCGATATTCGGAAAATGTCCTGAATGTCTTGCGTAGCATGACTTCCAAGCCGCAGCTCCACGCTCACGGGCCGCAGCTTCATGGCTGGGCCAATGCAAATTCACAAGGAACGATCAAATGCAAAAATTCACGCTAATCGCCGCCACGCTGCTCATCGGCGCATCGATGTCCGTCGCGGCCGCTCCCGTCGTCAAACCCGCTCCCGCCAGGCCGGCCGTCCAGGCCCCTGCCAGCAAGCCCGCCGCGCCCGAAGGCGTCTTCGTCAGGGTCAACGGCTCCCCCATCCCGCAGAATCTTGCCGACGCCATCCTCGCCGAGCAGATATCCAAGGGCACGCCGGATTCGCCCGAACTGCGCAACGCGGTACGCGAAGAGTTGATCCGCCGCGAACTACTGGTGCAGCAGGCGAAGATATTCGGCATCTACAGGAAACCCGACGTCGCGGCGCAGGCCGAAGCGGCCAAGCAGGCCGTCTTCATCCGCAGCTACATCCAGCAGTACGTCGAGAAAAACCCGATCAATGACGAACAGTTGCAGGCCGAGTACACCAGGGTCAAGGCACAGGTCGGCGATACCGAATACAAGACCCGGCACATCCTGCTCAAGGAAGAAGCCGAGGCGAAAGCCATCATCGATCAGTTGAAGAAGGACGCCGGCAAATTCGAGGAACTCGCCAAGCAGTCGGTCGATCCGGGTTCCAAGGACCGGGGCGGCGATCTCGGCTGGGCCAATGCCAGCAACTATGTGAAGCCGTTCGCCGACGCGCTGGCCACGCTGAAAAAGGGCAAGTTCACCGAAACCCCGGTCAAGTCGCAATTCGGTTACCACGTGATCCTGCTCGAAGACACCCGCCCGATGACCTTCCCGAGCTTCGAGGAAGCCAAGCCGCGCCTCTTGCAGCAGGCGCAGCAGCAGTTGGTCAGCAAGATGGTCGAAGACTTGCGCGCCAAGGCCAAGGTCGAATGAATCCGTAGACAGAGGGCGGTTCAATCACGCGGCGTTTCGCGCCGCCGTATTTTTCCGCCTTCCTTCTTCCATCTTCCGTCTTGTTGAAAGCGCGCCCTTGGGGGCCGCCATGACGTCCCTCCGTCATGCCGGAAAAACGAGGGGGATGCGCCCGCGCGGCCACGGGCAATTTTCCAAGACAGGGGAAAGCACGGTCGATGGCCGTGGAGGCTTCCGAAACCGCTTCGGAACGGCCCGCCCGCCGGAGCGTCGTTTGGTAAAATTCGCATTCCATTTTTTCGCCACTCAGCAAGCAGGGAGTTCTCCGTGAAGATCGTTTGCCTCGACCTCGAGGGCGTGCTCGTTCCAGAAATCTGGATCGCGGTTTCCGAGCGTACCGGCATCCCGGAGTTGCGCCGTACCACGCGCGACGAACCGGATTACGACAGGCTGATGAAGTTCCGCCTGGACCTTCTGGCGCGGCACCGGCTCGGTTTGCGGGACATCCAGCAGGTCATCCACGGCATGGGACCGCTGCCCGGCGCGCGCGAGTTCCTTGACGCGCTGCGCGAAACCTGCGAGGTGATCATCCTCTCCGACACTTTCTATGAATTCGCTCATCCGCTGATGCGCCAACTGGCCTGGCCGACCCTGTTCTGCCACAGCCTGGAGACCGACGCGGACGGGCGGGTGGTCGACTACCACCTGCGTATGCCGGAGCAAAAGCGCGAGGCCGTCAGGCGTTTCCGCGAGATGAACTTCTCCGTGGTCGCCGCCGGCGATTCGTACAACGATACCAAGATGCTCGCCGAGGCGCACGCCGGCATCCTGTTTCATCCGCCCGAGAATGTCGTCCGCGAATTCCCGCAGTATCCGGTGACGTGGAACTACGGCGAGCTTCGCGCGCAGATCGATCAAGCCTTCGCGCGTCTCGAAGGCTGATTCTCCGGCATGTGTTCCCAGCGCTGCTACACGCTTTCCGCCTCCTGTCCCGATCGCGTCGGCATCGTGGCCCGCGTGGCCGGTTTCATCGCCGAACACAAGGGCTGGATCCTCGAATCGCGCTATCACTCCGACAGCGATGACGGACACAGCCGGTATTTCATGCGCATCGATGTCAAGGCCGATTCTCTGCCTTTCCACCTGGCCGAGTTCCGCGCGCGCTTCCGCCCGATCGCCGAAGAAATGCAAATGACGTGGAAGATCGATGATTCGGCGGTGAAGAAGCGCGTGGCGATCATGGTCAGCAGTCAGGGGCACTGCCTGTACGACTTGCTGGCACGCTGGCAGTCGAAGGAGCTTGACGTCGAAATTCCGTGCGTCATCTCGAATCACGATACTTTCCGCGGCTTCGTCGAATGGCACGGCATCCCATTCCACCACGTGCCGGTGACGCCGGGCGGCAAGGACGCGGCCTACGCCGAAATCCGGCGCATCTTCGAGGAGGTGAAGGGGGACGCGATGGTCCTCGCGCGTTACATGCAGGTCATTCCGCCGGACATGTGCGCCGCCTATCCCAGCCGCATCCTCAACATCCATCACTCCTTCCTGCCCAGCTTCGTCGGCGCCAAGCCGTATCATCAGGCGCACCAGCGCGGCGTCAAGCTGATCGGCGCGACCTGCCACTACGTGACCAGCCAACTCGACCAGGGGCCGATCATCGAACAGGACGTGATCCGCATCGACCACTCCGATTCGGTCGACGACATGCTCCGCTACGGCAAGGACATCGAGAAAACGGTGCTCGCGCGCGGCTTGCGCTACCACCTCGAAGGCCGCGTGCTGGTGCATGGCAACAAGACGGTCGTGTTCAGGTAACGGAAGACGGAGGATGAAAGGCAAGGGACGGTCCATTTGCCGGCGGCGCTTCGCGCGGCGGCCCTCATTGCCTTCGTTTCTCTGCCTTTTGTCTTCCGAGGCGCCATGATCATCCTCAAGGGCGTCACGCTGCGGCGTGGGGTGAAAGTATTGCTGGACAAGGCTTCGGCGGAGATCAATCCCGGCGAGAAGGCTGGGCTGGTCGGGCGCAACGGCGCCGGCAAGTCCTCGCTGTTCGCGCTGATCAACGGCAGTCTGCATGAAGACGACGGTGAATTTTCCTTGCCGCCGTCGTGGCGCCTTGCCCAAGTGGATCAGGAAATGCCGGAAACCGCGCAGGGCGCGAGCGATTTCGTCATCGCGGGCGACACGCGGCTTGCGGCGGCGAAAGAGAGCGCCGCCGCCGCCGAGGCCGCGGGTGATGGCGAACGCATGGCGTATGCCTACATGGCCTTGCACGATGCCGGCGCGAACGACGCCAGGGCGCGCGCGCAGGCACTGATCCTGGGGCTGGGCTTCAAGACCACGGAACTCGACAATCCGGTCAACAGCTTTTCCGGCGGCTGGCGTATGCGCCTGCAACTCGCGCGCGCCCTGATGAGTCCGTCCGACCTGTTGCTGCTCGACGAACCGACCAACCACCTCGACCTCGACGCGCTGCTCTGGCTGGAAACCTGGATCAAGCGTTATGCCGGCACCCTGATCGTGATCAGCCACGACCGGGAATTTCTCGATGCCGTCACCGATGTCACGCTGCACATCGAAAATGGCAGACTGACACGCTACGGGGGCAACTACAGCCGCTTCGAGGAAACGCGCGCGCAACAGCTCGAATCCCAACAGAACGCCTACCTCAGACAGCAGGAAAAAATCGCCCACCTCAAGCATTTCATCGACCGTTTCAAGGCCAAGGCCACCAAGGCGCGGCAGGCGCAGAGCCGGGTCAAGGCGCTGGAGCGCATGGAAAGACTGGCGCCGGCGCTGGCCGACGCCGACTTCTCTTTCGAGTTCAAGCCGCCGGCCAGTCTGCCCAATCCGATGCTGGTCATGTTTGAAACCGATTGCGGTTATCCGCCGCCACAGGACGCGGCGCCCGGAACGCTGCCGGCGGTGATCGTGCGCAAGGTGACGCGCACGGTCACCGCCGGCCAGCGCGTCGGCATCCTCGGCGCCAACGGACGAGGCAAATCGACGCTGGTCAAGACGATCGCCCGCGCGCTGGCGCCGCTCAGCGGCACGGTAATCGAAGGCAGGGGCCTGGCCATCGGCTATTTCGCCCAGCAGGAGCTCGACGTGCTGCGTTCGCGGGACACGCCCTTCGAGCACATGCGGCGGCTGGCCCGGAATGCGCTGCCCGAGGGGGAGTCGGGACGCGAACAGGACATACGCGATTTCCTCGGTTCGTTCAATTTCAGCGGCGACACGGTCGCGCAGCCGGTCGACACCCTTTCCGGCGGCGAGAAGGCGCGCCTGGTGCTGGCCATGCTCGTCTGGCAGCGGCCCAACCTGTTGCTGCTCGACGAGCCGACCAACCACCTCGATCTCGCCACCCGTGAGGCGCTATCCGTCGCGCTCAACGAATTCGACGGCAGCGTGATGCTGGTCAGCCACGACCGGGCGCTGCTGCGCTCGGTGTGCGATGAGTTCTGGCTCGTCGGGCGCGGCGGCGTGACGCCGTTCGACGGTGACTTGGACGATTATCAGCAATTCCTGCTCGACGAGGCCAGACACGCGCGCGAGGCGCTGAAGGCCGATCTTCGGGAAGGGAAAGAGGAAAAGGCCGAGGCGCCGGCAACGAACAGAAAGATCGCGCCGCAGATGAAAGCCTTGAAGCGCGATCTCGGCAAGGTCGAGCAGCGGCTCGGCGAGCTGGAAGCGCGGCGCGATGCCATCGAAGCCCGCTTCAGTGAAGCCTTGCCGCCACAGGAAATCGGCGAACTCGGACTGGAGCTGCAAGCGGTCAACGAGGCGCTGGCCCAGAGCGAGGAAGAATGGCTGCGGCTTTGCGAACGGATCGAGGCGCAGAGCTGACTCGTCTGGAAACGCAATGAAATTCCGGATTCAAATACGTTCCATCGAACGCCTTCGGATGAGACCCCCGGAAACCACTCTGTTACTGGATTCTCCGGGCGGTATCGGAGGGCGTCGGATTGGGTTCTGGCGGAGACGGAGGGATTCGAACCCTCGATACGCTTTTGGCGTATGCTCCCTTAGCAGGGGAGTGCCTTCGACCACTCGGCCACGTCTCCATCCCCAAAAGGACGGCGATGATAACTTTTCCGCCTCTGCCGGTCAAACAGACCGGGTTCCGTTTCATTCATGGAAATTTCCGGTGCCCCGGAAACGAAGTCACTCGGCCTTGTCCAGACCGAACGCCTTGTGCAGGACACGCACGGCCAATTCCAGATATTTCTCGTCGACGACGACCGAAATCTTGATTTCAGAAGTCGATATCATCTTGATGTTGATGCCTTCCCGCCCCAGGGCGCTGAACATCTTGCTGGCGATGCCCGGGTGCGAGCGCATGCCGACGCCGACGGCGGAAACCTTGCAAATCCTGTTGTCACCCAGTACGCCGCGCGCGCCAAGCCTGTCGACGGCCCCCTCGAGGATGTCCATGGCCCTGGTGTAATCGCCGCGATTGACGGTAAACGAAAAATCCGCGGTTTCGTCATTGGCCACGTTCTGGATGATCATGTCGACATCGATGTTGGCATCGGCAATCGGACCGAGCAGTTGATAGGCAACGCTGGGACGATCCGGGATGCCGAGAATGGTGAGCTTGGCCTCGTCGCGATTGAAAGCGATTCCGGAGATGATTGGCTGTTCCATGGGTCTGTCTTCCTCAACGGTAATCAGCGTACCTTCGCCTTCGTTCTGGAAGCTGGAGAGTACACGCAGTTTGACCTTGTATTTGCCCGCGAACTCGACCGAGCGGATTTGCAGAACCTTCGATCCGAGACTGGCCATTTCCAGCATTTCCTCGAAGGTGATGGTATCGAGCTTCCGGGCGTCGGGTTCGACGCGCGGGTCGGTCGTGTAAACACCGTCCACATCGGTATAAATCTGGCATTCGTCCGCCTTCAGGGCCGCGGCCAGCGCAACGGCGGAAGTATCGGAACCGCCGCGTCCGAGCGTCGTGATGTTGCCGTTCTCGTCGACGCCCTGGAATCCCGCGACGACCACGACATACCCGTCGGCGATATCCCTGCGGATTTTCTCGTCATCGATCCGAAGGATGCGGGCCTTGGTAAACGTGTCATCGGTCAGCACGCGGACCTGCGCGCCCGTGTAGCTCTTCGCCTTTACCCCTTCTTCCTTCAGGGCCATGGACAGCAGACCGATGGTGACCTGTTCGCCGGTCGACGCGATCACGTCCAGCTCGCGGGGGTCGGGTAGCGCCGAGATTTCCCTGGCCAACGCAATCAGGCGATTGGTCTCGCCGGACATCGCCGAGGGAACCACGATCATGTCATGTCCCTGGGCTTTCCAGCGCGCTACCCGCTTGGCAACGCTTTTGATGCGGTCCGTCGACGCGACCGACGTGCCGCCAAATTTTTGCACTATCAGAGCCATGCACAATCCAGAAGTCGATACAGAGCCTGTGGATTCTAGCGCAACATTCGTTTGGCGCACAAGGGAATTCCTTTTTTTCGACGTCCCGAATCCATGCGGGACGGCTGCCTGAATGCCACTTGCAACGAGATATGTTCTTGTTCTATACTGTGCGCCACCATGAAAATCCCATGGTCGCGGGATTGGAAGCGTGGCGGCGGGATTTCACGAAACGAACCCATCTATGGCATGGCCATGTGAAAGGATACGAAATGAATACAGCGAAGGTCGATAAGGTCATCGAGCCGCGCGATATCCGCCATAAACTCGGTTTGAACCAGCAGCAGTTCTGGTCGAAGATCGGTGTGACGCAAAGCGGCGGATCACGTTATGAGAGTGGCCGCAACATGCCGCGGCCGGTGCGCGAATTGCTTCGCCTCGCCCATGTCGAGCAGATCGACATTCAGCGTATCAAGCGTGATGACGTGGATATCGTGGAATTTCTCAAAAGCGAGAATCCCGAAGCGTACAAGGCCCTCAAAAAAGAGGCCCGAGCGTGGAGAAAATCCCGCTGATCAAGGGTTCGCGCTTACCTGGATGCCCAGCGCGGCGATGCGCCGGGCAAAAGACGAAAGGCTTTCGGCGCTTTGCGCCGAAAGCCTTTTTGCTTCCGGCTGACGGGAAGGCCGGGCCAGTCCGTAAAGACGCACCCCTTCGATTCCTGTTTTGATCGAGTCGATGAGTTCAAGGTAAGCGTCGAACTCCGCCGCGTCGAGCGGCTCGCCGTCGATGTGGAACAGGCAGGTCTGAATCCAGGTCGGGGCATGCTTCGAGCAGATCAGGACCGCCTTGCGAATTTTGTCGGGTGTCGTATGCGTTCCGTTGACCTGAAGGATTCCCCCGGCCGTTCCCCGGTCGATCTTGAACCAGACTTCGCCTCCCAGCTCGCCGACGCGCGCGATCGCTCTTTGCACACGTGATTGGTGCATCAGGCTGCCGTTGCTGATCACGCGCAATTTCAGGCGGCCAAGCAGACCGAACGCCTTGAGCGTTTGCCCGGTAATCTCCACGGCATCGGGAAAATCCCGGGCGCTGGTTGGTTCGCCGTTGCCCGAGAAGGCGATGTCGACGAGTTGCCGGAATTCGGGGGGCGCATTCCTGTCGAGAAAATCTCCGAAAATCGCGCGGCGCAAGAAATCACGCAGCTCGCTTTCGAGCCGCGCCAGATCGACTGGCGGCGGCGCGCCGCGCCTGAGTCCGGGAACCTGGCAATAGATGCAGGCCCAATTACACGCATTATTCACGTTGAGGTTGATGCCGACCGAGACGCCCCCGGCGCGGCGGGAGATCACCGGATAAACGTATTTCATTCCGGCGCTGTCGCGGCTGTGGTCGTGGATGCTGAGCATGGCGGGCAGATCGCTGGTTCGGGGATTGGGGGGAGCAGCCAATGATATAATCACGTCGTTTCTACCCGAGTATGCCATGCTTGTCACCCGCCGCCTGGAATTTGACGCTGGTCATCGCATTCCCGATCACGAGAGCCAGTGCCGGCATCTGCACGGTCATCGCTACGCGCTCGAAGTGACGCTTTCCGGAGAAGCCATCCGAAAAGCGGGAGACCCCGCCAACGGCATGGTCATGGATTTTTCCGAAATCAAGGCGCTGGCGAAGAGTCATCTGGTCGACTCGTGGGATCATGCCTTCCTTGTCTATGAAGGCGACCGGCCGGTCGTCGAATTCCTCGCCACCCTTCCGGCGCACAAGACGGTGATTCTTGACTGCATTCCGACGGTCGAAAATCTGGCCGAAAAAGCCTTCCTGATTCTCGACGCGATCTATCGGGACACTTATGGGAACCACTTGCGGCTCGAACGAGTGCGGCTGTACGAGACGCCGAACGGCTGGGCCGACGCGAGCCGCGCGGAAGACTGAAATCAGGCGGCCTTGACCGTATACATCAGGTAGTTGACGCCGGTATCGCCACAAAGGCGGTACTTCCCGCTCAACGGATTGTAGCTCAGGCCGGTCAGTTCGCTCGGTTCGAGTCCGGCGTTCCTTGCCCAGCGCGAGAGTTCCGACGGCTTGATGAACCGCGCGTACTCGTGCGTCCCCTTGGGTAGCAGACCCAGGATGTATTCGGCGCCGAGGATGGCGAACAGGTGCGATTTCACATTGCGGTTGAGGGTGGAAAAAAAGACGCGGCCACCGGGTCTGACCAAGGCCGAGCAGGCCGCGACGATACTCGCCGGGTCTGGAACGTGTTCCAGCATTTCCATGCACGTGACGACATCGAAGGCGCCGGGCGCCTGTTGCGCCAGTTCCTCGGCGGATGTCAGCCGATAATCGATCTTTCCTCCGCTTTCCAGGGAATGCAGCCTCGCGACGCCAAGCGCCTGTCTGGAAAGATCGATTCCGGTGACGCTGGCGCCGAGCCGGGCCATGCCTTCGGACAGGATACCGCCGCCGCAGCCGATATCCAGCGCCGCCTTGCCGGCCAGCCCGACGTGCCGTTCGATCCAGGCCAGACGCAGGGGATTGATTTCATGGAGCGGCTTGAATTCGCTTTGCGGATCCCACCAGCGGTGAGCGAGCTGACCGAATTTGTCGAGTTCCAAGGGGTCGGCGTTGTTGTGCATGACGTCCCGTCCATGTGAAGGCAACAAAAAAAGCCCTGCCGAAGCAGGGCTTTCATCGTACTGAACCGGATTACTTCTGGGTGCCGATGATTTCGATATCGACACGGCGATCCGGTTGAAGACACTGAATGACCTTGGCACTCTTCGGTCCCTTGCAATCTCCGGGCTTGGTCACCGGCTGCTTGTTGCCCTTGCCTTCGGTGTAGATGCGATTGGCCGGGATGCCCTTGCTGACCAGATAGTCCTTGACCGCGGTGGCGCGCCGTTCGGACAGCTTCTGGTTGTAGGCGGCGCCGCCGAAGCGGTCGGCGTGGCCGACGGCAATGACGACTTCGAGAACGAGCTGCTGGGACCTGGCGACGACACCGTCGAGCTTGGCCTTGCCTTCGGAACGCAGAACCGCCTTGTCGAAATCGAACAGCGCGTCGGCGGCAAGGGTTTCCTTGACGCGGGCCGGCGCCGTTGCCGGGGAAGCCTTGGGAGCGGCGGGCGCGACCGGAGCCGCCTTCGGCGCGCAGACTTCCTTCGGCAGCAGATCCTTGTCGCACGTGCAGCCGGCGGGATCCTTGGCCGCGGCGGCCGGCGTCCAGGAACTGGTCCGCCAACAGAGTCCATACGGATCGACCACGACTTCTCCGCGACCATCGATGGCGTAGACGCGATCAACGGCCTGCGCTTGCGCCAACGAGGCGCACACGCCAAGAGTTACGGCCAGCAGGGCCATCACGGAATGCTTTGCTGTTTTGTTCATCTCGATTTACCTCGTTAGTGTTGAATTAGAGCCTGTGGACTTGTCCAGCTGGCTTGTTGCGACTCATTGTTGAAAAACTGGGAAAACATTTCACGAACGAATGCGATTCTGCCATAAAGCCGCCAGATTTTTCAACTCAATCATGCCGCAACAGAGCAAGGTTCCATTGGAAACGCGCGCCTTTCCCGCCACCCACACGTCTGATACCTGTTCACGCCCCGCCGAATAGGCAAGCAGCGATGCCGGATCGTAGCACGGCGATAAAAGAGAGTCATCAATCTCGATGGCGCAGAGATCCGCCGATTTGCCCACCTCGACGCTGCCGATTTCCCCATCCAGACCGAGCGCGCGCGCGCCGCCCAGCGTGGCCAGGCGCAGCGCGCGGTGGGCGCCGATGGCGTCGGCCCGCCCGCTGGATCCCTTGGCCAGAAGCAAGGCCAGGCGCAGCTCCTGGAGGATGTCCAGGCGATTGTTGCTGGCGGCGCCATCCGTTCCAAGGCCGATGTTTACCCCTTTTTGGAGCATCGGGACGATCGGCGCGATCCCGCTGGCCAGCTTGAGGTTGGAGCCGGGACAATGCGCGACCGAACAGCCGTGCTGGGCCAGAAGCCGCATCTCATGGTCTTCCAGATGAACGGCGTGGGCGCCGATCAACCCCGGGCCAAGCACGCCGAGCCGCCGCAAACGCTCGATGGGCCGCATCCCGAAAAGTTTCAGGCTGTCCTCGATTTCCTTCCGGGTTTCGTGGATGTGCAGATGCACCGGGATGTCGCACTGTTCCGCGAGGGTCAGGACTTTCTCGAAATTGCGGTCGCTTACCGTGTAGGGGGCATGAGGAGCCAGGCAGAAATTCAGCAGCGGATCGTCGCGGAACTCATCGCGGACGGCCATGCCCTTGGCCAGATAGTCGTCCGCGTCGGCGGCGTAGGCGGTCGGAAAGTCCATCGTGATCAACCCGATCACCGCCCGGATTCCCAGTGTCTGCGCGGCCTTCACCGTCGCTTGCGGGAAAAAGTACATGTCGTTGAAACAAGTGATGCCGCCGCGCAACATTTCGGCGCAGGCCAGCAAGCTCCCGTCATGAACGAACTGGGGCGACACGAATTTCGCTTCGGCGGGCCAGATGTGATCGCGCAGCCAAACGTCCAGCGGAAGATCGTCCGCAAGGCCCCTCAGCAGTACCATTGCGGCGTGCGTGTGCAGATTGATCAGCCCCGGAATAAGGACATGGTCATGCCGTTGCGCGATTTCGCGGGGCGCGAAGCGAAATTTTCCTTCCGATTGTTGTAAAACAGCAACAATCCGCCCCTTGTCGACGGCAATGGAGTGGTTTTCAAGAACGACATTCGCCGGTTCGACGGGAATGATCCACTTGGCTTCGATGAGTAGGTCGACTGGATCGGGCATCGCGGTTCGCCTGGTTGATGATGTTTCAGTCCACGCCCGTGACCGGGCGGCAACGGCGTTTGGAAGAGCCTGCGCCTCTCCCGAACGAGATTATC
The DNA here is from genome assembly GCA_031284185.1 of Accumulibacter sp. Taxonomy (GTDB): domain Bacteria; phylum Pseudomonadota; class Gammaproteobacteria; order Burkholderiales; family Rhodocyclaceae; genus Propionivibrio. The sequence goes on from JAITAJ010000022.1 coordinate 13,507, forward strand.
CCTGAAGAGGGAGGTTTCCAGCCGGAGTGGGTTTTACGATGAATGCTGGTCCGCCTCTTCTGGACACGGCGTCAGCTTACTTCGGAACCCGCCGGTTTTGTCCCGGTTTCCCGGAAAATCGCGGAAAACCGGTTCCGGTCTCGGAAGGGGGCGACCATGTGCTAGAATGCCACGTTCGCTAGAACGAAATACCCGGGCCAGGATGCCGGAATCCGCATTCGTCGGACAATCGGCCGGTCGCCCAATTTGGAACGAGCCGTGGAAATTTTCGCACAAGAAACACTCCCCATCAGCCTTGAAGACGAGATGCGCCGGTCGTATCTCGATTACGCGATGAGCGTGATCATCGGCCGGGCGCTGCCGGATGCGCGCGATGGCCTGAAACCCGTGCATCGCCGGGTGATGTACGCCATGCACGAAATGGGCAACGACTGGAACAAGGCGTACAGAAAGTCCGCGGGCGTCGTCGGCGACGTGCTCGGCAAGTACCATCCGCACGGAGATACGGCGGTTTACGACACGATCGTGCGCATGGCGCAGAAATTCTCGATGCGCTACATGCTGATCGATGGTCAGGGCAATTTCGGTTCGGTCGACGGCGACAGCGCGGCGGCGATGCGTTATACCGAAGTGCGCATGGCGCGCATCGGCCACGAACTGCTGGCCGACATCGAGCGGGAAACCGTCGATTTCACGCCCAACTATGACGGCTCCAAACAGGAGCCGCAGATCCTGCCGGCGCGCATTCCCAACCTGCTGATCAACGGCTCGTCGGGGATCGCCGTTGGCATGGCGACCAACATTCCGCCGCACAACGTCAACGAAGTCATCGATGCCTGTCTGGCGCTGCTGCGCAACCCGGAGATGACGGTCGACGATCTGATCGAACTCATCCCCGCGCCCGACTTTCCGACCGCCGGGATCATTTACGGCGTTTCCGGCGTGCGCGAGGGCTACCGGACCGGCCGTGGCCGCGTGATCATGCGCGCCCGGACGCATTTCGAGGACATCAAGGGCAGCGCCGACCGTCAGGCGATCATCGTCGACGAGTTGCCGTACCAGGTGAACAAACGTTCCCTGCTGGAAAAGATCGGCGAGCTGGTCAACGAGAAAAAAATCGAAGGCATCTCCGACCTGCGCGACGAATCCGACAAGTCCGGCATGCGCGCGGTCATCGAACTCAAGCGCAATGAAGTGCCGGAAGTCGTGCTCAACTGCCTGTACAAACAGACGCAGTTGCAGGAGACGTTCGGCATGAACATGGTGGCGCTGGTCGACGGCCAGCCGCGCCTCCTGAACCTGAAGCAGATGATCGAATGCTTCCTGGCGCACCGGCGGGAGATCGTCAACCGGCGCACGGTATTCGATCTGCGCCGCGCGAAGGAGAAGGCGCACATCCAGGAAGGTCTGGCCGTGGCGCTGGACAACGTCGATGAAATCATCGCCCTGATCAAGGCATCGCCGACGCCGGCGGACGCCCGGCGCGGGCTGATGTCGAAGTTGTGGCGGTCGGCGACGGTGGCCGAAATGTTGCGCCGCGCCACGCTGGACGCGACGCGCCCCGAGGGCCTGGGGCTCGAATACGGCCTGTCGAAGAGCGGTTATCTGCTTTCCGAGGCGCAGACGCAGGCCATTCTCGAACTTCGCCTGCAACGCCTGACCGGGCTGGAACGCGACAAGGTCGTTGCCGATTACGCGGAACTGCTCGAACGCATCGTCGATCTGACGGACATTCTGGCGAGGCCGGAACGCATCACCGAGATCATCGCCGAGGAACTTATCGTCGTGCGCGCCCAGTTCGGCGACAAGCGGCGCTCGGAGATCGTCCTGGACACGCAGGACCTCTCCGTCGAGGACTTCATCACGCCGCAGGACATGGTGGTCACGCTGTCCCACTCCGGCTACGTCAAGTCGCAGCCGCTGGCCGACTATCGCGCCCAGCGGCGCGGCGGACGGGGCAAGCAGGCGGCGACGGTCAAGGATGACGATTTCGTCGATCACTTGTTCACCGCCAACACCCACGATCACATCCTCTGTTTCTCCAGCCGTGGCCGGCTCTACTGGCTCAAGGTGTTTGAAGTGCCGCAAGGTTCGCGCGCCGGACGCGGCAAACCGATCGTCAACATGTTCCCTCTGGAGGAAGGCGAGAAAATCAGCGCCATCCTGCCGATCAAGGAATTCGTCGAAGATCGTTTCGTTTTCATGTGCACCGCGCAGGGCACGGTGAAGAAGACGCCGCTCTCCGATTTTTCCAATCCGCGCAAGGCCGGCATCATCGCCGTGGCGCTGGACGAGGGCGACTATCTGATCGGCGCGGAGATCACCAACGGCACGCAGGACATCGTGCTCGTTTCCGACGCCGGCAAGGCGGTCTGGTTCGACGAGGAAGACGTCCGCCCGATGGGCCGCGTGGCGCGCGGCGTGCGCGGCATGAAACTCGGCGAGGGGCAGCAGGTGCTCTCGCTCCTGGTTGCCGACAACCACCAGGAAACGGTGCTGGTGGCGACCGAGAACTGCTACGGCAAGCGCACCGTGCTCGCCGACTTCCGCCACTCGGGGCGCGGCAACCAGGGCGTCATCGCCATCGCCGCCAGCGAAAGGAACGGCAAGGCCGTCGCCGCGCGGTTGGTCAGGGACGAAGACGAGATCATGCTGATTACCACGGGCGGCGTGCTGATCCGCACGCGGGTGTCCGAGATCCGCGAACTCGGCCGGGCGACGCAGGGCGTGACCCTGATCTCGCTCGACGAAGGCGAGAAGCTGGCCGGGCTGGAAAAGGTGGTCGAAACCGAGGACGATTCCGAAAACGGTCAGGAGAAGGGTGCGGATGAGTGAGCCGCTGGAAAGGGAACTCGCCGGCGTGCGCGACGAAATCGACGCCATCGACGGGCAGTTGCTCGAACTCTTGAACCGGCGGGCGCGTTGCGCGCAGCGGGTCGGGGAAATCAAGGCGCGGCACGGACAGTGGGAGATCGTCTACCGCCCGGAACGCGAAGCGCAGGTATTGCGGCGGATCAAGGAAAAGAACGCGGGGCCGTTGTCGGACGGGAGCGTGAGCTGCCTCTTCCGCGAGGTGATGTCCGCCTGCCTGTCCCTCGAACGTCCGCTGTCCGTGGCTTTTCTGGGGCCGCTCGGCACATTTTCGGAGAGCGCGGCCACCAAGCATTTCGGACATGCCGCGCAGCTCTTCCCGCAGGCTTCGATCGACGACATTTTCCGCGAGGTCGATGCCGGTCGCGCCGATTTCGCCGTGGTGCCGGTGGAAAATTCCACCGAGGGCGCGATCGGACGCACCCTCGACCTGCTGATGGCTTCGCCGCTCAAGGTCTGCGGAGAAGTCGTGCTGCGCATCCATCAGCATCTGATGAGCCGGGAAACGGCGCTGGAATCCATCACCAAGGTCTATTCGCACGCTCAATCGCTGGCGCAGTGTCATGGATGGCTGAGCCGCTCGCTGCCCAATGCGCGGCGCGTCCCGGTCGGCAGCAACGCGCAGGCGGCGCAGTTGGCCGCCTCGGAAGCGGGAACGGCGGCGCTTGCCGGGGAAGCGGCGGCGGAACGCTACGGGCTGTCCATCCTCGCCAGGGAAGTCGAGGACGAACCGAACAATACGACGCGGTTCTTCGCGCTCGGCCATCAGGAAACCGGGCCGTCGGGCGACGACAAGACCTCGCTGATCATGTCCGCGCCCAACCGCACCGGCTCGCTGTGCGAGCTTCTCGCGCCCTTCTCCGACGCCGGCGTGTCGATGACGCGCCTGGAATCGCGCCCGGCGCGCCACACCCTGTGGGAATATGTATTCTACGTCGATGTCGAAGGGCACCGCGACGATCCGGGGGTGGCCCGCGCGCTAACGGAATTGGCGCGTCGCGCCGCCTATCTCAAGGTGCTCGGGTCGTATCCCGTCGCCGTCTATTGAACAAACTTTGCCGAGGATACGAGCATGTCCGTTTGCGATCGATCACTGCCCTATGTCCGCGCCATCGCGCCCTACCAACCCGGCAAGCCGATCACCCAGCTCTCGCGTGAAATGGGGATTCCGGTCGAGCGGATCGTCAAGCTGGCCTCCAACGAAAACCCGCTGGGCATGAGTCCGAAGGCGCGGGCCGCCGTGGAAGCGGCAATGGGCACGCTGGAACGCTACCCGGACGACTTCCCGCTCAAGGCGGCCGTCGCGGCGCATACCGGCCTTCCCGCGGAGCGCATCGTTCTGGGCAACGGCTCGAACGACCTCCTGGACATCGCCGCCCGCGTGTTCCTGGCGCCGGGGCGCTCGACGATCTTCTCGCAACATGCCTTCGCGGTATATTCGATCGCCTCGCTGACCGTCGGCGCCGACCTGATCGCCGTGCCGGCAAAAGACTTCGGGCACGATCCCGACGCCATGCGCGCCGCCGTCCGGCCGGACACGCGCCTGATCTGGATCGCCAATCCCAACAATCCGACCGGAACCTTCCTTCCCCACGCGCGGATCGGAGCCTTCCTGCGCTCGCTGCCGGGCGACGTCGTGGTGGTGCTCGACGAAGCCTACAACGAATACCTGCCGGTCGGCGTGAATGGCGATTCCAGGGATTGGCTCGGTGAATTCCCGAATCTGGTGATCACGCGGACTTTCTCCAAAATATACGGTCTGGCCGGACTGCGGGTCGGCTACGCGCTCACTTCGGCGGAAATCGCCGACTTGATGAATCGCGTGCGTCAGCCGTTCAACTGCAACAATCTCGCCCTGGCGGCGGCCGCCGCGGCGCTCGACGACCACGAATTCGTGGCGCGCAGCCAGCAACTGAACCGTGCCGGCATGGAGCAGTTGCTGGACGGTTTTCGGCGGCTCGGCTTCGATTTCATTCCCTCGTATGGCAATTTCATCGCCTTCCGAGCCGGTGACGCCGCGGCGGTCAACGGCGCTCTGCTGCGGCAGGGAGTGATCGTCCGCCCGGTCGCCGGCTACGACATGCCGGAATGGCTGCGCGTGACCATCGGCACCGAGGCGGAGAACCAGCGCCTTCTGCAAGCGCTGGAAGTCGCGCGCGGATGAGTTCCGGGCCGGAATTCGGCAAGCTCGTCGTCTTCGGCGTCGGGCTGATCGGCGGATCGTTCGCGCTGGCGCTGAAAGCCGCCGCTCAGGTGGCGGAAGTCGTCGGTTTCGGGCGGGGTCTCTCAAGTCTGACGCAGGCGCTGAATCGGGGCATCATCGACCGGATCGGGGTCAATCCCGGGCAGGAAATGGCGGACGCCGATCTGGTGCTGATTGCCACGCCGGTAGGTCAAATGCCGGAAATCATGGCCCGCATCGCGCCCTATCTCGGGCCGGAGACCGTAGTCACCGATGGCGGCAGCACCAAGTCCGACGTCGTGGCCGCGGCGCGCGCGCATTTCGGGGATCGGATCGGGCAATTCGTGCCGGCGCATCCGATCGCCGGCGCGGAAAACAGCGGCGCGGCCGCGGCGCGGGCCGATCTGTTCCGGCACAGGAAAATCGTATTCACCCCGCTGCCGGAAAATCCGGTACTGAACGTGGCGCGTATCCGTTCGGCCTGGGAATGGTGCGGTGGAGAAATCTTCGAGCTGACGCCGGAGGAGCACGACCGTGTCTTTGCCGCGGTCAGCCACTTGCCGCATCTTCTGGCGTTCGCCCTGGTTCACGAACTGGCGGTCCGGGAAGACAGCGAGCGCTATTTCAATTTTGCCGCCGGCGGTTTCCGCGATTTCACGCGCATTGCCGCCAGTCATCCCGAGATGTGGCGAGACATCTGCCTGGCCAATCGTGCCGCGCTGCTCGGCGAACTGGACCGTTACCGGGAACGGCTCGACGGGCTTCGTGACGCGCTCTCACGCGCCGACGGCGAAGTGTTGCGAAAGACTTTCGACGAAGCGCGCGCGGTTCGCCGCGCTTGGGGTTCAGAGGACAGAGGTTTGAGAAGACAGAAGACAGATGAGTTTGCGGCGCTTCGCGCCGTTCAGAGAACAGTTCCAGAGGACAGAGGATAGAGGACAGAAGACAGTTCCAGAGAACAGAGGATAGAGGACAGAAGACAGATAAGTTTGCGGCGCTTCGCGCCGTTCAGAGAACGGGAAACCGGGCGCTCGGGTTTCAAAGGACAGAGGTTTGAGAAGACAGAAGACATATGAGCTTGCGGCGCTTCGCGCCGTTCAGAGGACAGAAAATCGGGCGCTCGGGTTTCAGAGGACAGAGGTTTGAGAAGACAGAAGACAGATGAGCTTGCGGCGCTTCGCGCCATTCAGAGGACAGAAAACCGGGCGCTCGGTTTCTCTGTCTTCTGTCCTCTCCAAACGCTGTCTTCTGGTTTCTGTCCTCTCCAAACACTGTCTTCTGGCTTGTGGCGCTTCGCGCCGTTCAGAGGACAGAAAACCGAGCGTTCGGTTTCTCTGTCTTCTGTCCTCTCCAA
>JAITAJ010000041.1 GCA_031284185.1 Accumulibacter sp.
CACGGTACGCCAAAGGCTGTCTTTCGGGCTTGAGAACCCACAGAAGGGGCAGGCTGTACCGGCCTTTCCGAAACCATCCCCAAACACGGATGAGAGTGGGGAAAACGTAATATATAAGAAAACCCATCGCTCGGTTTTTCCTCCCTCACCCGGCGCGACAGCGCCGCAAACTCCTCTGTCTTCTGTCTTCTCTATCTTCTGTCTTCTGAAACTCTGTCTTCTGAAACTCTGTCTTCTGAAACTGTCCCCTGACACTGTTCTCTGAAAAACGCCAGCACGTCGTCGAGCGCGCGCGTGCGGCGCATCGGCGGCAGGCTGCGCCAGATGCGCTTGCCATAATGTTTGCCGACCAGGCGGGGATCGCAGATCATCAGGACGCCCCGGTCGGTCTCGTCGCGGATCAGCCGGCCGGCGCCCTGCTTGACGTTGATCACCGCGCGCGGCAACTGGTAGTCCATGAAGGCGTTGCGCCCTTCGGCCTTCATGCGCTCGATGCGCGCCGAAAGCACCGGGTCGTCCGGCGGCGCGAACGGCAGCTTGTCGATGACCACCAGCGACAGCGCCTGACCACGCACGTCGACGCCTTCCCAGAAACTCTGGCTGCCGACCAGAATGGCATTGCCGAGCCGGCGGAAACGTTCGAGCAGTTCGTTCTTGCCGCCCTCGCCCTGAAGCAAGAGCGGCAGATCGAGACCGGCGCGTTTCAGCCGCTCCTGCAAGAGTTCGTGGATGCGGCGCATGGCGCGCAGCGAGGTGCAAAGGAAGAAGGCCCGCCCGCCGCTCGCCCGCAACACCGGAAAGGCCGCTTCGATCACGGCTTCGACATAAGCGCGGGCATTCGGATCGGGCAGGCCGGTCGGCACATAGAGCATGGCCTGCCGCGCATAATCGAACGGACTGTCCCAAGCGGCGGAATCGGCGTCGGCGAGGCCCATCTCGGACTGGTAATGACCAAAATCCTTCTGCACGGCAAGCGTCGCCGAAGTGAAAATCCATGCGCGCGGATGACCGCTCATCTGTTTCCGCATGATGTCGGCGACGATGAGCGGTGTGGCGTTCAACTGGAACGCATAAGTGTAAGTCTCGCCCCAGCGCACATAATCGCGCATCGCGCCCTCCTCCGCCACGCCTTGCCAGCGGCGCAGCTGAGCGGCCAGCTCGCCTGCGCGGCGCCAGCCGTTCTCCAGCCCTTCCGAACGCGACGCCTGAGTCTCCAGCAAGGCGGCAAGCGCATCGAGTTCGCGCAGCAGACCGGCGAGTCCGTCGACGAAGCCCGCGCGTTCTTCGAGCTGGGCGAGCGAGAAACGCGCGGGTTCGACCGGCAGGGCCAGGCGCAGATCCTTCGCGGCCTTCTCGACCTTGCCACAAGCCTTGGGCAGATCGAGACAGTCGCGCGCCGAGGCCAAGCCTTCGAGGCGGGTGTCGCGCGCCAGGTCGAGCGCCTGCGCCGTGGACACGTTGTCGCCGAAGAACAGGCTGGCCGTTGTCGGCAACTGATGCGCCTCATCGAAGATCACCGTGTTGCACGCCGGCAGGAGTTCCGCCGTTCCCTCGTCGCGCAGCATCACGTCGGCAAAGAACAAGTGATGGTTGACCACCACCAGATCGGCGGCGAGCGCCTCGCGCCGGGCGGCGAGCACGAAACATTCCTTGTGGTTCGGACAATCCTGGCCGAGGCAGTTCTCGCGCGTCGAGGTGAGCAAGGGCCATACCGGCGAATTTTCCGACACGTTGACGCACTCGGCCTTGTCGCCGGTCTTCGTCTGTTTGGCGAAGCGGGCAACGCGCGCGGCATCCGCCGCATCCTCGCGCGAAAAGAAGCGTCCATCGTCCTGCGCGCGCTGGAGATGGTACAGGCAGACATAATTGGCGCGCCCTTTCAGCAGCGCCGTCTGTGCCGGCACGCCGAGCGCGTCCTTCACCGTCGGAATGTCCTTGTAGAAAAGCTGGTCCTGCAAGTTCCTGGTGCCGGTCGAGATGATCACCCTGCCGCCCGAAAGCAGCGCCGGGACCAGATAGGCAAAAGTCTTGCCGGTGCCGGTGCCGGCCTCGGCGATGAACACCGCGTTGTCTTCGATCGCCGCGGCGATGCGTTCGGCCATTTCGAGCTGCTGCGGGCGCAGACGATAACCGGGAATGCCGGCGGCAAGCACACCGCCGGGAGCGAAAACATCGGCCAGCGAGGACACTATGCCATGTTCTCCACGACGTTCCGCGATACGGTGAGGCGCCGGAAAATATCGATCAGGTGAGCCATTGAAGGAAACTCAAGCCAGAAAAACGCAATCAAGCGCGGACACGACGAAAAACCGACGGGGAGGCTTTGCGTCGCCCTGCTTTCCACCCCACCGCGTCCAGCGCGCCATGACAGAAAAAGAGCGTCAGTTTACCGGAGGAAGGGATCGATGGGTGTTCCCGGCCTGGAAAAAACGAGGCGATCGCGTGAGCGCCGTACCTGCCCCATTTCCCTGGAGACACGACCGGGAAACGCGCCCTACCCGGCCCGCTCAGAACCGGATTCCGGCTCTCGCCGGAACGTCCAGGCCGCCGCTCAACACCCACCCCTGGCGCTGGACGCTCCCAGAAAACCCGCGATTCCCCGGGGTTGTCCGCAAAAATCGGTCGTCACATCGGCCATTTCCTCAACCGGATCGCGCATCCCGCTCCAGGACAGGCTCAATGCGTCCGCGTCGGAAAAAAGCCCGCGCACGTCGCCGACTTCATTCCGTTCCTGCCGGATCGACACGCCGAAGCGGCCGCGAATGCTTCCCTCGAGCAGATTGCCGATTATTCTGGCCGACGATCCGGCGCCACGCACGTCGATGCCGCTGGTATTGATGAGCGTATTATGCGCAATCAGCACGTCGGATGATTTGAAGACGTCGATCCCGGAATCGTTGCAGTGAGCGACGATATTGTTCGCAACCCGCGCGGAACGGTGCTCGAAACGACAGTTCCCGTCCCGGCAGAAGGCATTTCCCGTCCCCCCGTTTCCGAGGGAGATACCCACGCGAACCCCCGGTTGCGAGATGGCGTCGGGCGTGCAAACGACCAGATTGCGCTCGATGATACCGCCCCGGCTGTTCCCTTTCATGAACATCCCGTATGACGCCTGGTTTCCGTCGCGCTTGACGAAACGTATGAAGAGATTGTCTTCGACGCGCCACCCGTCCGCCCCGACCAGATCGAAGAAGGTCACGGGCAGCATGGTATTTCGCGGACGGCTGTTGGTCAGCGTGTTGAACTGCAATGAACCCTCGTCGGGCCAGGCGCCGCCTTCGCCATTGACCTTGACGTGCGCGTTGAAATCCTGCATCCGATTGTTTCGGATGATCGCGTGTCCGGCCTCTCCGACGACATGAAAGGCATGATCGCAGTTCCCGTCGTCTTCGCATATCCCTCTGAAATCGAGATTCTCGAATATCCAGTACGGCTGGGTCAGCCGGATCCCTTCGGCGACGCCGACCAGCAACACGACTTCGCCCACGCGCGCCGCCCTCACGGTAATCGGACGGCTCGCGGTTCCGGCGACCATCGTATTCAGGGGATTTCTCACCTCATAGCGTCCGGGCAGTATTTCGATGATCTGTCCAGGCCGGACGTCACGCATGGCCTGCGCAAGCGCCTCGACGCTTCCGGCATGGATGTCGGCCAGCAGATCGGCATCGGATACCTCACGCTGGCCTTTGCCGAGATTGTCCAGCATCCCCGGCACCGGGCGCTCGTACCAGCGCTGAACGACATCGAGCGCGGGCAGGATCACGAGTTCGAGGCGCGGATGGCCCGAAAGGCGCTTCCTGGCATGACGAATCAGCTCGCTCGGCGTTCGCCCCCAGTACAGACCCGGCCCCGAACCGTCGAAGACCGCCGGAAACAGCGTATTCGCGTTACGCGCAAGGCCCCAGAGCGCCGCCGCCCCGCTGGCCGAAAGCAGCGCGAGAATCAAGGCCAGCCTCCGAAGCCTTTTCAGGAATGACATGAGCGGCGGATGACTCGGCAATCAGAAATGCCGCAGACGGAAGGACACGTGGCACATGCCGCCGATCCCGGCGCGAACGTCCTGTTTCGGCGGCCCGCCTTCTCAAGCATTTGATTTCGTCTGTATCAATTCGATCTTGTAGCCGTCCGGATCTTCGACGAAAGCAATGACCGTCGTACCGTGCTTCATCGGGCCGGCCTCGCGCGTCACCCTGCCGCCCTTCGCCTTGACCTGGGCGCAGGCCGCGTAAGCGTCGTCGACAGCCAGCGCGATGTGTCCGAAACCGTTGCCGATATCGTAGGACGCCGTATCCCAGTTGTGCGTCAATTCGATCACCGCGCCCTCGCTTTCGTCGCCGTAACCGACGAAAGCCAGCGTGAAACGGCCTTCCGGGTAATCCTGGCGGCGCAGCAGGCGCATACCCAGGACATCCGTGTAAAAGGCCAGCGATCGTTCAAGGTGACCGACGCGGATCATGGTATGCAGGATTCTCATGGCGCTCTCTTTCGTTTTCGGAAGTGGAAAAGCAGTGAAAGACAGTCATTTTACGGCACATTGGACAGAGACAGAAGACAGAAATTCGAGAGGATAGAGGACAGTCGGCTTGCGGCGCTTCGCGCCAGAATCAGGACGGAAACCCGAGCGCTCGCTTTCTCTGTCTTCTGAGAACGAGTGGCGGAAGACACGTATTTTTTCACGCTCGATCTGGCGGACGTTCGCAATTTCGACGGTCGAACACGTCGCGGACATGACCGTGGCGACAAGGGAAAGCTGACGATGTTGGAATTTTCTTTGCTCAACCCAGCTATGCGGACTGTCATCCTCGCCTTCCCGTCAAGCGTGGTAGAAAGGCGAAATAGCTCTTGTTACCCTCCTTGCAACCTGATAACATGCGCTTCGATGCCACCTGAATCGAAAG
>JAITAJ010000051.1 GCA_031284185.1 Accumulibacter sp.
CATCAGCATGTCGGGATTCGGCAGGCGCCGGAACTGGCGGTGAATCTCGCTGGCCGCCGTGCGGGTGTAGCTCGCGGCCTCGGCGGGCGCCGCCTGTGCGTCGGCCTCGCTCAAGGGCCGGCGCAGGCTTTGGCGGGCGTCGAGCAGTCGGCGCCCGGCCAGATTGCCGTTCCCGCCGCCGGTTTCCTGTTGCCAGATGTCGAGCATGTCATGCTCGCCGCGCGGCAGGAGTTCGTCCTTGCTGCCGGCGCAGCCGAGCAGGAGCACAGTCAAGGACAGAGCCAAGCCCGAGAGTAAAAGCCGGGAATTCCGGTCAGTCGAGGTCCGGCGCATGGTTTTCTCCGAAAGCGTGATCGACCCGCCGTCCCCGCGGGTCGTAGTCGATGTACAAGGGCTGTTCCAGATGCACGGCCACCTTCGCGCCGGGCGGCACATAGACCGCCGCGAACGCCTGGCCGTAGAGCTTGTTCACCCAGTCGGCCATGTCGCGCACGCCGCCCGCCAGGATGCGGCCCATCGCCTCGTTGCCCGAGATGCCGACCGTGCCGAGCGAACCGTCGCTGCTGGAGACCAGCGCCACGCTGCCGCCGTCCGATTGGATCAAGGACGCGGCCCCCGCGCCCGCCGCGGTGATCAGCGCCTGCGAGCCGAGATACTGCCGGGCGTTGCTGCGCTGCTCCCCGGAGACGCAGGGAATGCCGTGGGGATCGCTGATCCAGCCCAGGCCCCCTTGTGTCGCGGAGCGGTTATTGTTGTTCTGTCCCCGGCCCTCCTCGGGCACGGTGCGCACCGTCCCATCCTGGAAGACGAAGGTCACACTGCGCACTTGCCCGCGCACGCAGGAGAGCGTCCAGTCGCCGGAAGCCGTGCCGCTGACCACCGCCCCGGCCACGTCGGGGAGATCGATGCCGTTGGCCGTGAGGTTGTCCGGGCCGATCAGCACCTTGAACGGATAGGGGTCATTGACCGTGCCGTCGATGGGAATCCTGCCGATCAGCGCGGTCATGGCGACCGAACCCATCAGCGTCGCGTTGGCCGGTACGGTATAGACGGGTTTTACGCCCGCTTGCGCGCTCTCCTGTCCCGCATCGGCGAGTCTGTCCAGGTCACTCGTGAGCGTCTTCTGCGCCGGGGCGAAACTCGTCGGGAAGCCGGGGGCGCCGGCACTCCCGCCGCTGCCGATCCTGAGCTGGGGCCTGGCGTCTTCGGGTTCCACCCAGCGCAGGCCGTTCCCGTTTCCCGGCTGTCCGCCGAAGCGCTTGCCGTCGCCTTCCTCCAGTCCCAGGCCGACCGGCAGATCGGCGCTTTGTCCGTCCGGGAGTTTCTCCACGCGCCGTTCCAGATTCCGCAGCAATTCCTGCGTCTCCCGCCGCTCATTGGCGAGTTGTTCGCGTTCCTGTTGCAGACGCTTCCGCTCGCCCTCCAGCGCGCTCCGGATGCGCTGGTCGATCGTTCCCTCTCGCGCGCGCAGACGCTCGTTCTCGGTTTTCTGTTCCTGGTTGCCGTCGAGCGCGCCGCGCAATTCGCCGCGCAACTGTTTGACCTGCGCGACCAGGGTCGCCACGGTGTCGCGCGGGGTGTCGCCCTCGATGCCCAAAGCCTTCATTTCCTCGGGCGTGAGCTGGCTCACGGCATCCGGCGAGACTTTCTCGCGCGGCCCCGAGGCGAGCTTGAAACCGACGACGGCGACCAGCACGACGAGCGGCGCCAGGAGCCACTTGAGCAAGGGATTAGCGTGCATTGCTTCCTCCCGGCCTGGGTAAATTCAGAGGGGTATTGAAGGGCGCGATCGCCGGCAGCAGCGATTCGGCGAGGCCGTGCCCGCGGGTGACGAGATAAGCCACCGTGGTGTCGCTTGCCTCGCCTGCCGGGCCAAGATCGGAGTGCTGGAAACTGGCCGCGACGAAATCGCCTTGCAGCAGGCGCGGATCGAGATCGAGGCGGGAAGTCGAGACATTGCTCAGGCGTACCGCCGTCACCCACTGGTCGGAAAGCCGCCAGGCGGCGAGCGAGCGCGCGCGCACGGGCAGCGCCGGCAGCAAGGTGTCGAGTGCGAGCTCGCGCGAAAGATTCGCGCGCCGGATTCCGGCGACGGGTTCGATGCTGCGCAGCGGCGCATAGAGGTTTTGCGCGGCGTAGCGAATCAACACGACGGGGATCGGCGTGTCGCGCGCCGCGGCGGCAGTCGGCGGATTGGATGCTTTATCTACGGGCTTCCCCTGACTCTGCTCCGCCGTTTCCTCCATGACGATGCGCACGGGTTCCAGCGGCGTCTGTCCGTCCTTCGCAAGTTCGGCGGCTATGTCGAGCAGGATCAGCGCGCCGGACTCGACGTCCTGCAACTGCAAGCGCGTCGGCGGGATGGCCTCGCTTGCCCGAAGGTAGATCGCCCCGCCCGCGCTCTGTACGCGCAGACGCTCGCCAAGATGTCCCGGCACGCCGACGCGCACGTTGCGCTCGATGAAGACGATGCGCTCCTCGCCGACCGCCAAGGGCACGGCCAGCGGCAGGCGCTGCCAGCGCAGGATTTCGACGGCCCGGACGGGCGGGGCCAAAGCCAGGCTCAAGACCAGGGCGGCCAGTATGGAAAGCGTGGAGAAGCGTTTGTTCGTCATGGATTTTCTCCCGACAGACGGACGCCGGACGGCGAGGAAGCCGCGGGCGAGGCCGGAATCTCGATGCGCTGGGGCGGATTCGCGTAGCCGTCGAGCATGAGGCCGAAGGGATTCCTTTCCGGGTCGACGTCCTGGCGCACGACCCGGATCGTGTAGCGCACAAAAGCGCGCTTCACCTGTTCCGAGCCGTAATACTCGTCGGCGGAAATATCCAGGGTGACGAGCCAGTCGTGATCGGACAAGACT
>JAITAJ010000058.1 GCA_031284185.1 Accumulibacter sp.
AAGTGCGTTGATCTGCTTGTGTATGTATGGAGGAGTGCAGATGAAGCACAAGCGGGATTTCAAAGAGTTGGAGAGGCGGCGTCTCGAGGGTGCGAAGCTGTTGTCTCGGGGCAAGTCGAAGTCGGAAGTTGCGCGCGAATTGGGCGTGGCGCGGCAGACAGTAGCTGTGTGGGAGCGGCGTCTGGCCGAAGGCGGCAAAGAAGCACTCAAGCGCGGCAAGCTGGGACGGCCGCGCCAGATCGATGCCGAGCAGGAACGCGAACTGGGCAAGGCGCTGATGGCCGGCGCACTGGCAACAAAAAAGCCGCTGCATTGCGCGTCGCGGCTCTTCGCTGCACTCATCGGGCTTCCTGGACCCGCCTGCCGCGCTTGCGGCATTGCGGGGCAAGATAGCCCGGTCGCGTGAGATGTCGAGGAATACTTGATATGTACTTACTTTGTATGCATAATCATCGATATGGAAATTTTTTTCGACCCCGCCAAGAACCGTGGAAACATCCAGGATCACCAGATCGATCTGGCGGACGTCGATGGTGTGTTTTTCGATCCTTTCGCGCTCACCCGCGAGGATCGGGACCACGATGAGGCGTGTTTCGTCACGCTGGGCATGGATGGTTTGGGCCGCCTGCTGGTGGTGGCCTACACATACCGCGGCGAGGATATCCGGGTGATTTCCGCGCGCCGCGCCGAACCGCACGAACGGCGACCTTACGAAAAAGGAAGGTGAACGATGAAATCCAACTACGATTTTTCCAGCGCAAAGCGTGGGGCGGTGGCCGAAACCAAGGGCAAAACGCGCATCACGATCTGGATCGATGATGAGGTTCTGGCGACCTTCCGGGAACGCGCGGGAGCCGCGGGCAAAGGATATCAGACCTTGATCAACGAAGCACTGAAAGCCGCCGTCGACGAAAAGTCCGCGCCGGTAACGGAATCCGCCTTGCGGCGCGTGCTGCGGGAAGAATTGCGCGTGGCGTGAGATATCGTCGTCATCGCCATCCGTGTCATTTCCATGCGAAAGGCAGAACGCCATAAACGAGAAAACTATTTCGCCCGATGCGGGCGACCCTGATGATGCGCCCGTCTGGACGGCGGACGATTTCGGTGGCGCGATCCACCGGCGGGCGCTGCAGGCCGTTGTCTGCAAGGTGAAAATCAATATCGCGCTCGATTCGGATGTGGTGGCCTGGTACAAGGTGCAGACGGGCGGGCGCGGATACCAGACGCTGATCAATGCCGCTTTGCGCGAAGCGATGCAGGGCAGACGCTTTGTCGACGACCTGTGCCGGGTCATCCGCGAGAAACTGGGACTTTCGGGCTGGGCGTGATCTGCGGCGCGCCTTTTTTTCGCGGGCGGCGTCCTGGCCCGGAGCGGCGAAAAGTCAATCATCATACGTCGGCGAACATTTCAGCGGCCTTCTTCGATACCTCATCGGTCAGGCTGTTGGTCAGGCTCGCCGCGCCGTCGCTCACCATGTAGGTCGCGCCTTCGAGGAAGGCAGCTCATGGCGTCGATCAAGTCGGGGGACTTGATGCCGTCGCGGCGCATGTCCTCTTTCGACTGCATGACGTAGCGCAGGCCGCCGGCCTCGCTGAAGTGCTACGGCAGCCGGGAACCCTGGTCGATGATCTTCTCGCGCAGGTTGTAGAACCGCGCCTTGTATTCGTTCTTGAAGCACGGCGCGCCACAATTCACGCGCGTCACCGTGCCGCCGGAACGCTCGATCAGCTTGCAGACGGTCGCGTCCATGCCGCCGGCATCCACGTACAGGGTGGCATTGGACAGGCGGCCCACCAAATTCACCAGGTCGCCGGCCAGGTCGATTTCGTTCTTGTCATTCGCGCAGATGGGGATTTCAATGAACTCTACCCGCCGCGCGTCCGGGCCGTGATCGGTGTCGCCGATCACCTTGGCGACGATGGCTACCGAGTCGTCGCGGTACTCGCCCAAGGCTACGTCGGACAGCACCACCAGGCCGAACGGCTCATCATCTCCGATGATCTTCCGAGGCTGGAACACCGCCTCGATATCGGTGCGGGTCAAGAGGACGTTGCTGCTGGACTGCGCGAACAGGCCCAGCACACGAATCTGGTACTCGACCGAATGCCGGCCGCCGCTCTCCGATTCCCGCTCGCACAGCCATTGCGTGGTGACGAAGGGCGACAGCTCGGAGTTGAAGCGCAGCGCGTGCCAGCTTCCGCTGTGGTGCGAATCGTAGAAGCGCCCGGCGTTGCGCGCCCCCTGAGACGCCATCAGCGTGCGGTTGCCGCCCTGGGTCTGGGTGCCGTCGATGACGTTGAAGTGGTCATCCGGCACGCCGGCGGCCTCGTCGATGATGATGAGCTGCCAGTAGCGGTGCTTGCCGGCCACCCCGATAGCCTCACCTTTCTTCATGGCGATCTGGGTGATGAACCACTGTTCCGCAAACCCGTTCACATGGACGCGGGTCTTGGTGATGGTGAAAAAGTCATTCAGCCAGGCGTGCGGCCCGTTCGCAATGGCGATGCGCTTGTCCTGCATTTCCTTCCAGATTCCGTTGGCCACCTGCTGAACGGCGCGCCGATGTAAGTGTTGCTGCCCACCTCGACCTTGCCCTCATAGACAGCAACCGGGAAGCACAGCAGATGCCAGAGCGCGATGCGCGCGAAGGCGGCGGTCTTGCCGGTGCCGGTGCCCGACACTACGGACACCCTGGCGTTCTCCGGCGTGATGGCCTGGAACAGGCTTTCCTGGTCGGCGCTGGGAATGGAGCCCGTCACCTCGACGGCGAAGCGTAGCGGATCGGCGTGATAACGCTCCACGAAGTCCGCATAACGCGGGTCTTCCAGCAGGTTGCGATTTTTTTTCTTGCGGACGGACATGGTGGGTCATCCCGGCCCGAAGGCCGGGCGTCCTTCCTTTCAGGCGGCTTGCGGAAGAATCACGCCGTTCACGCTGTACTTCTTGAATGGTGGAAGTGTGATAACCCCTCGATTTGAAAGACGTTCTATCGAACGACGAACGTCAGCATGGTTTGATTCGACCAGCCTGGAAATTTCCAGACTGGACATGGTGAGCGGTTGGTCGGCAATGCTCGGATCGTTCATGGTTTTCTGCGGTTCGGGTTCGTCGGGAGTGGATCGGTCGAGATTGAGAGAGGCGTAGTCGAAAAGGGTCATGTCGTATTCCTTGGGTCGTCCGTAGACCTGAAGTTTTGAATAGGAGGGGTGGCGTCTGGGGATTTCGATGGATTGCGGGGCGTTCTTGAGTTCCCGCTTGTTTTGCCGCTCGACGCGGAAACATTCGAGGCCGGGGGAATAGCTGACGAGAAGACGGTCGCCAGCGAGGAAGGGCGGCCCGGCCTTGGTCTTGAGCGCCAGGCGTTGCCCGTCGGACAGATCGAGCGTGAAATACCATCCGTCCTGCCAGGGACGGGAGTCGATGACTCTGCCGTGGAGGACGATGCGTGCGGGGTCGGGAACAGCAGGCGCGGTTGCGCCGAGGGATTGAGACATGGCAATTCTCCTACGTGAGGTTTTGAACCCCGCCTGCCCGCTGTCAAACGGGTGGGCGAGACCGCGCGGGTTGACAGACCGGACGTAGGTACCGGCGAGCCTCGCGGCTCCCCGCACGGCCCGCCCATAGGCTTGCCATGCTGATGATTGCGGGCGCAAAAAACCGCCTGATTTCGGTAATGGCGGTGCGTCCGCCTACGAACCGGGCTGTCAAACCCGCCTGCCGCGCTTACGGCATTGCGGGGCATCGTAGCCCGGAGCGGCAGAAAGTCAGGAACTTCTCGCCCGTGTGAATGATATTGCTTGACGATACTAGCGTCTAGCGATAGTATTTTTCCATGATTACGAGTTTTCGATGTTCCGATACCGAAGCCCTGTTTCATGGGCGACTCGTGGCGCGGTTTGCCAACATCGCGGCAGCGGCTCTGCGCAAGTTGGCGATCCTGAATCGCGCGGACTCGCTTGACGATCTCTCCGTGCCGCCGGGCAACCGCCTGGAAAAGCTCATTGGCGACCGGAACGGGCAGTACAGCATCCGTATCAACGGGCAATGGCGCATCTGCTTCGATTTCGAGACGGGCCAAGCGTCGAATGTCGAAATTACGGACTACCACTAATGGAGAACGATCATGGCGCGTGAAATCCCCTATCCGCATCCCGGTGAAATTCTGCTGGAAGAGTTCCTGAAACCGATGGGCATCACACAGTATCGGTTGGCAAAGGAGATCAGCGTCCCGCAGCGGCGTATCGGTGAAATCGTCGCGGGCAAGCGGGCGATCACCGTCGATACGGGTTTGCGCCTGTCGGCCTTTTTCGGGATGAGCGATGGTTTCTGGACGGGGCTGCAAACCGATTACGACACCGCCCGCGCTCGGGAATCGCTTGCAGACATCCTGTCGCGCATCCCGCGGTTCGAAGCGAGTGTTTCCGCGTGATTGAATGATTTCAGATATC
>JAITAJ010000099.1 GCA_031284185.1 Accumulibacter sp.
GTCCTCGTGGACGACTTCCGGCACGCGGGTTTTCCATTCATCGTTGACTTCAAACGTAAAGGTCATGAAAGGCGCGGGGTGAGCGTTACCGAACATTTGCGGCCCCACCGTATCCAGCATCGAGGGGCAGAATGGCCGCCAGCGTTCGCGGAATTTGATTTGCGCGTTGATGCGGTCCGCCACGCCCGGCACACTCGGACAGCCGAGGATGGAGCGATTGCCCAGAGCGCGCGGGCCGAACTCCATGCGCCCCTGAAACCAGGCGACCGGATTGCCTTCGGCGAGAATCCGGGCAACTTCTCCCGGCACCGCGTCGCTTTCGATTTTTTTCCAATCGGGCGCGATGCCGTGTCCGCGTCCGTAACGGGCGATGGCGGCGATGACATCCTCGTTCGAGTATTCGGGGCCGAGATAGACGTGCTCCATTTTTTCCACCGGCACACCGCGCTGTTGCGAAACGAAAGCCGCCGCGCCGACCGCCGTGCCCGCGTCGGACGCGGCGGGCTGGACGAAAAGCTCTTTCACGTCCGGACGGGCGATGATTTTCTGGTTCAACTTCACGTTCAAGGCGCAGCCGCCCGCGAAGGCGATCTTTCCCGTTTCGCGCAGAATATCGCCAAGGTAGTGGTCGATCATCGCCAGCGAGAGCTTCTCGAACAACGCCTGCATACTGGCGGCGTAATGGATATAGGGTTCATCGGCCACGTCGCCCTCGCGTTTGGGGCCGAGCCATTCCACGAGTTTGGGGGAAAAGTAATAACCCTTGCCTTTTTCCTTGTAGCGTTTGAGGCCGATCACGTTGGCGTAATCGGTGTTGACAGTGAGTTCGCCATTCTCGAATTTCGCCAGACGCGAAAAATCGTGGCGCGACGGATCGCCATACGGCGCCATGCCCATGACCTTGAATTCGCCGTCGAGCATGTCGAAACCCAGATATTCGGTGAGCGCGCCGTAGAGGCCGCCCAGAGAATCGGGATCATGAAATTCCTTGATTTTGTGAATCTTTCCGTTCTCGCCCCAGCCGAAAAAAGTAGTGGCGTATTCGCCCTTGCCGTCGATGCCGAGGATGGCGGTTTTTTCGGTAAAACCGGAGCACAAATAGGCGCTGGCGGCGTGCGCAAGATGGTGTTCGACTGGCTCTATCCTGACTTTTTTCAGGTCGAAGCCCAGTTGAACCAGACACCATTCGATGCGCTTTTTATAACGGCGATAGCGGCGGTTGCCCGTGAAAATAGCATCCAGCGCCCGGTCTGGCGCGTAAGCGTAACGGCGGGCATAGTGCCAGCGCGCGGGGCCGAAAAGGCTCACCGGCGCGAAGGGAATAGCGACGGCATCGACATCGGCGGGCTTTATGCCCGCCTGGGCAAGACAGAATTTCGCCGCCTCGTAAGGCATCCGGTTCTTGGCGTGCTTATCGCGCACAAAGCGTTCTTCCTCGGCGGCGGCGACGAGTTTGCCGTCGATATAGAGCGCGGCGGACGGGTCATGGCTGACTGCGCCGGAAAGGCCGAGGAGGATGAGGGACATGAGGGAAAACCGAAGAATGCCGCGCCGGGAAAAAACGGCATTCTATCAGGCTTTGCGATCCGGCGGGCGGGCGTGGCGATTGCGCGCGCCCTGCCGTTTCGCGGCGTGAAATCCCGAAGGCGGGGCTGACGACGGCAAGGCGCAGCCCGCCCGCCGTCGATGCGCCCGTCAAAGCACGGAAATGCGCTTGCTCACGTCGGCGGCGCGCTTGGGCAGCGTCAGTTCCAGAACGCCGTCGTTGAAGCGGGCGGCGGCCTGGGCGTCGTCGATGTCCTGCGCCAACTGGAAGGAACGGGACGCCTTGCCGAAATAACGCTCGGAACGCAGGATTCGTTCGCCTTCCTTCGTTTCGCTCTGTTTCTGGGTTTCCGCGCTGATGGAAACGAGGTTGCCCTCCACGGTGACGTGGATGTCCTCCTTTTTCACGCCGGGCAATTCGGCATGGACCACGCAGGCGTTTTCCTGTTCCTTCACGTCCATGCGAATCGAGGGCGTGGCCGCGGGCGCGTTGCCCGAGTGCAAGTCCATGGGACGGACGAAAAAGCCGCGAAAGAGTTCGTCCAGCGGGTCGTGTAAAGGCGTCAAGGCATTCATGCGAGTCTCCTTTGCAAAAAAATCATCATGAAATGGCCGGATTCGGCTGGAATCCCATATAGGGGCAAGTCCGCGCGTTTCAAGCGCCGGGAGCGCCGCGGCAAATCAGAGGACGGATGACGGAAGACAGTAATTCACGCGGCGGCTTTCGCCGTCGGCAACTGACTGTTTTTCGTCCCCGGCGTTCTGTCGCATGAACCCGTCATCAAGTAGCGGATCAGATCGCGCACGGGGCGGATGCTCTGGCCGAAGGGGAGTTTTGTCTTGCCCCGGAAAAACAGGCCGTGCTTGAGTTCGCCGCGCACGGCGGCGGCGAGTTGATGGTCGATGCAGAATTGGCCGTGCTTGGGGTTGGCGTCCCGCAGGCCGCAAGTGACAAGGCAATCCCAGGCGAGGGTGCATTTATGCTGGCGGCCTTCCGCCGCCTTCATCAGCTTTTGCTCGCGCGCCAGATAGTTTTCCAGCCAGGGCGTGCGCACGGCGCGGGCAGGAAGACCGGCGCAACTCATGAACTCGACGACGGTCTCTTCCGTCGCGCCCAACAGCACTTTCTTGAATTCGAGATGCGCGTCCCCTTCTTCGGTGACGGCAAACGCGGTGCCTAGTTGCACGGCGGAAGCGCCCATGCCGATAAGTTCCCGTATCTGCGCGTGACTGCAAATGCCGCCGGCGGGAATCAGGGGAATGCGCTCCGATTCCAGTCCCAGATCCTTGAAAGCCTGCAAGACGCCGGGAAGGACGACGTCAAAATCGAAACGCGGGTTGTTCACGTCCTCTTTCTGCTGCGCGCCCAGATGCCCGCCGGCATAGGCGGGATGCTCGATGACGATGGCGTCGGGCAGACGCCCTTTTCGCATCCATTTTTTCAGGATCAGCACGACGCCGCGCACGTCCGAAAGAATGGGAAAGAGCGCGACTTCAGGAAAATCCGCCGCCAAATCCGGCAGATCCAGCGGCAGTCCCGCGCCCATGACGATAGCGTGAGCGCCGGACTCGCAGGACTGGCGCACATATTCCTGATATTGCGAGACGGCGCGCATGACATTGACGGCAATCATGCCGTGTCCCCGCGCAACGTCCAGCGCGCCGCGAATTTCCCGGTCGAGGGCGATGCGGTTGGCTTTCCAGATGGCGGATTTGTTGGCTTCCCTGTCCTTGACGCGCCGGGTCATTTCCAGCAGGTCGGGGTGATGATGACGCAGATCGACGCTGGCAATGGTGCCGACAGCATTTTCAGCGGCAACCGCGCCCGCCAGTCTGTGCGCCGAAATGGCGACGCCCATGCCGCCCTGCACGATGGGCAGCAGCGTTTTCCCCCGGAAGACGAACGGCGGCAAGGAAGCGGCGGAAGAAGACAGGGGGGACGGCTCGCGCGAATCAGGCATCGGCTCTACAAACAAACAAAAAGGCCAGCAAGGGTAGCAGAAAATCCGCCGCGCCGCCTGAATGAATCGTAATGACTGCCGCCCCGAAAAAA
>JAITAJ010000166.1 GCA_031284185.1 Accumulibacter sp.
CCATCCGCTGCCGGCCGGCGCCGCCGCGATCCGCGCGAAGCGTTCAGCGCCTTGCGTCATGCCGCGCGCGCCGCTCGTCCGGGCCGCCCGCCTTCGACGCCCGGATCATGACCGCGAGCGCTCCTCCGAAACCCTGACGGGATTACGCCGCCCAGCCTTCACCTTCGCCTGTCGTCTCATGCCACCCCGCTCAAATGCTCCCGTCAACATCGTTCAGAATATGCTCTGAATATAAATGTGGACAAATCAGGAGATGTATCCATGTTTTCCAGGTTTTTCAGACTCTCGATAGGACGCCAATTACTGTGGGGAATCGTGGCGCTCTGCGTGGTTGCCATCGCCATTCTCGCGCTTTTCCTGTGGGCCTATACGCGGGAAGTCGCGCTGCGGGAAACCGAATCCTCGCTGAAGGTACAGGTCAACCTGGGGGCGCGGGCGCTCGAATATGTCGAGAAAAGCCTCAAGCGCCAGGTGGAAAGAGCGATCGATCAATGGGACGACACACTGCATCGCGGGCGGACGACCGGAGCGAAGGTGCGCGAGCGAGGGCGGCAGATTCCCGAAATTCTTTTCGGAAGCCTCCGTGGAAACGGTAACCGGGCGTATCTGGAGGAGTACAACAGGCATCACCCCGGCCAGGATCCGGCCATCCTGGTCAGGGATGGGGATGAGATGCTCCGGGCCAGCACCCTGTTGAAGGACGAGGACGGAAATTATCGTGTCGGCAGCGTGGTGACGGACGACTACATCAAGCCGGTGCTGGAAGGCAAGACCTACCTCGGGACCGTGTGGCGGCAAGGCAAGCTGTACGCTCTGGCGGTCAAGCCGATCAAGGATGGCGCGGGACGGGTCATCGGCGCGTTGAATCTGCGCATGGACATGTCGGCGAACCTGGACGTCCTGCGGGACAAATTCTCCTCCGTCGTGGTCGGGCGGGCAGGCTACCCTTATATCCTGGCGGAACCCACCGGAGACGAAAAAGAAGGGCGTTTTCTGGTGCACCCGAAGCTGAGGGACAAGCGCATTTCCGAGATCGGGAATGCGCGTGACGAGAAAATCATCAAAGACATCATGGCGAAAAAGAACGGCATGATGATCTACGATTGGCCGGACGACGACGGCAAGCTGCGCCCGAAAATCGCCGTCTTCACAGAAAATCCCACGCTGCACTGCATCGTGGTTTCGGCGTCCATGCTGGAAGAATTCACGATGCCCTACGGCAACATCCACATCATCATCCTGATCGGCCTGGGCATTTTCGCCGTGCTGCTGCTGGGATCGTTGAGAAAACAGAAAGTATTTACGCGAACATAGACAAATCAGGAGAGGTATCCATGTTTTCCAGGTTTTTCAAACTTCCGATGGGGCGCCAATTATTGTGGGGGATCGCGGCGCTCTGCCTGCTTGCCATCGTCATTCTCGCGCTTTTTCTGTCGTCCTATACGCGGAAGGTCGCGCTGCGGGAAACCGAATCCTCGTTGAAGGTACAGGTCAACCTGATCGGCCGGACGCTCGAATACGTCGAGAGCAGCCTCAAGCGCCAGGTGGAAAGGGCGGTCGATCAATGGAGCGGCACGCTGCCTCACGGGCGGACGACCGGAGCGAAGGTGCCCGAGCGAGGGCGGCAGGTTCCCGAAATTTTTTTCGGAGATATCCGTGGAAACGGCAACCAGGCGTATCTGGAGGAATATCGCAAGCGTCACCCCGGCCAGGATCCGGCCATCCTGGTGAGAGATGGGAATGAAATGCTCCGGGCCAGCACCCTGCTGAAAGACAAGGACGGAAACTACCGTGTCGGCAGCGTGGTGACGGACGACTACATCAAATCGGTGCTGGAAGGCAAGACCTATCTCGGGACCGTGTGGCGGCAAGGCAAGCTGAACGCCCTGGCGATCAAGCCGATCGAGGATGAGGCGGGACGGGTCATCGGCGCGTTGAATCTGCGCATGGACATGTCGGCGAACCTGGATATCCTGCGGGACAAGCTCGCCTCCGTCGTGGTCGGGCGGACAGGCTACCCTTATATCCTGGCGGAACCCACCGGGGACGAGAAAGAAGGGCGTTTTCTGGTGCATCCGAGGCTGAAGGACAAGCACGTTTCCGAGATCGGAAATGCGCGTGACGAGAAAGTCATCGAGGACATTCTGGCGAAAAAGAACGGCGTGATGATCTACGATTGGCCGGACGACGAAGGCAAGCCGTACCGGAAAATCGCCATCTTCGCGGAGCACCCCACGCTGCGCTGCATCGTGGTTTCGGCGTCCAGGCTGGAAGAATTCACGGTGCCTTACGACAACATCCACGCCATCATCCTGATCGGCCTGGGCATTTTCGCCGTGCTGCTGCTGGGATCGATCGCCCTCCTGGTACGGGCGCAGCTGCGGCCGATCGCCGGCGTGATGAAGGCGCTGGCGGGCATCAAGGCCGGCAACCTGGACAGCCGGGTTGCCGTCGAACCCGGTTCGCGCAATGAGATTCACCGGATCGCCGGGACGGTCAATGAAACGGCGGCGGCCATGTCGACGCTGGTCGGCACTCTGCGCGGCTCTTCCGACGATCTGAAGGCGAGTTCGGACGGTCTGGCGACGGTTGCCGGGCAGTTGAAGAACGGTATCACCAATCTTTCCGAGTCGGTCGCCGAGATGAGCGCCAGCACCGAGGAACTTTCCGTCTCGATCGACCACGTTGCCGATTCCGCCCGGCAGGCGGACAGTCTGGCGGCGAATGCCGTGGATGAGGTGGAAAACGGCAGGCGGGTGACGCTGGACGCCATCGATGCCATGCGGCATCTGGAAGAAAAGGTTGGCAGCGCGCTCTCCGAAGTGAATGCCCTGAGTTGTCATTCGAGCGAGATCATTCGTGTGGTCGAAGCCATCCGTCAGATTGCCGGACAGACCAATCTCCTGGCGCTCAACGCGGCGATCGAGGCGGCGCGCGCCGGTGAAGTGGGGCGGGGCTTTGCCGTCGTGGCCGACGAAGTGCGCAAGCTCGCCGAACAGTCGGCCAAGTCTGCCGGAGAGATACAGACGATTCTGGAGCAAGTCAGCAATGGCGTGGCCGGAGTGCAGCAAGCCATCGGCAGCGCGGTGGACGAAGCGCGTTCCGGCAGCGAGGCCAGTCACAGCGCGGAAGTGGCATTGGAAAAGATCGCCCGGATCACGCAACGGATCGCGGTTGCGATGCGCAACATCGCCAACGTGGTCGGCGAGCAATCCAGCGCCGCGCAAAACATCACCCATCGCGTCGAAGCCGCCGCCCAGGTGTCGGAGGAAACGGAGGGCGTGGCCTCCCAGGTCAGCGACAACGCGAACGCGCTTTCGGTTCTCGCCGAGAAACTGGAGGGAGACGTCGCGCATTTTCACATGGATCAGGTTTAGAGGACAGCGTTTCAGAGGACAGCGTTTCAGAGGACAGCGATTTGAGAAGACAGAAGACAGATGAGCTTGCGGCGCTGTCGCGCCGAGTAGGGGAGGAAAAACCGAGCGATGGGTTTTTTCCATCTCCCCCGGCGCGACAGCGCCGCAAGCCGATCTGTCTTCTGTCCTCTGTCTTCTGTCCTCTGAAACTGCCTTCTGTCTTCTGAAACCGACAAAGCAGGGTCAATGGTCGAAATACCGGCGAACTTCAGCAGGGAGGATCACCGGACGACTGGGCAGCGGAGGGG
>JAITAJ010000226.1 GCA_031284185.1 Accumulibacter sp.
TTGGAGAAGGGCATAGAATGCCCCCTGTTTTTGGGTGCCTTGCTCCGCGACCGCGGGGCGGGTGAAACGGGAAGCCGGTGATTTCTGCCATCGCCAATGCGCGGATATTCCGGCACAGCCCCCGCTGCTGTAGGCCCGACGACTTCGGTGAACGCCACTGCGCGGATGGATTCGCGTGGGAAGGCGCCGAGGAAGGATGACGGCGAGTCAGAAGACCGGCCCAAAACGGTGGTTTGGTGTTCCCCGGGGTAGGGTGAAACCGGCCGCTCGGCGCGCTGACTGTTTTTTTGCCCGCGTTGTCTTTCGAGCCGCATGACGCAATCTTTCCCTCCCTCGGAGAATCGGGTTCGCCATTTGTTGCGAGGGGAAAGCAATGCGCGGCGTAGTGTGTTTTTCGTCCGTTGGGCATCTCATTGGCCGGGTCATGGCATTCGCGTTTCTTTTCCCGGCGTCTACAAATTCTTCGTTTCACGACGGCGGCCTGTCCGCCGATGATCCCATTCGGATATCCGCGGCGCGGCGAATGCCATTTCGCGCGTCATCCCGAATCAATGTCGCTGAAACCGCCAAAGCTCCACTGGACATGACGGCGGCGGTGGTGGAGGCGGCACCCCACGTGAATTCGGAGGGCCTGAGCGCTCTCCGGATCGAGCAACGCGCATTCAGTCAGTGACGAAACCCTTCAGGAGAGCAAACTCATGGAAGAACAGACAGCGACTGTCGATATCACCCGGATCGACGCCGAACACGGGTTTTTCGACGAATTCGAGAAACCGGACAAGAAACGATGGAAGGAGGAGGCGATCGCGGCGCTCAAGGGCGCGCCATTCGACAAGGTCTTGTATACCAAGACCTACGAGGGCTTGAGCATCGAGCCGATCTATTGCGCCGAGGACGTCGAGGGTCTGCCGCATCTTGCGTCGAAACCCGGCTTCCCGCCGTTCGTGCGCGGCACGCGGCCCAACGGCTTCATCGAGGCGCCCTGGCAGATATGCCAGGAGATCACGCTGGCCTTCCCCCAGGAGTTCAACGAGGAGGCGCGCCATGACATCGGGCGCGGCCAGACGGCGCTGAACGTCGTGCTCGATCGCCCGACGCGCGTCGGCCAGGATCCGGCGGACGCGCCCGAGAACGACCTGGGCGCCGGGGGCGTTTCGCTGGCGACGCTGGCGGACGTTTCCACGCTCTTTCGCGGCGTCGATCTCGACCGCGTTGCCGTGCAGTGCTTCGCGGGCGTCACGGCGCTACCCTTGATCGCCACGCTCGCCGTGGCCTTGCAGGACAACGAGCGAGGCATCAATTATCTCTACCGGACGCAAGGCTGCGTCGGCAGCGATCCGCTCGGCGTCCTCGCCGCCGACGGGCATCTGGCCCTCTCGCTCGGAACGGCTTACGACAGCATGTATCAGGCGACGGCGTGGTCTTTGAAGAAGGCGCCGAAGTTGCAGACGATCTTCGTTCAGGGGCACCCGTACCACGACGCCGGCGCGAGTTCGACGGAAGAAGTCGCCTTTGCCCTGGCGACCGCGGCCGAATATCTGCGCGAGATGATCGGGCGCGGGCTGGCGATCGACGATGTTGCGCCGCGCATCCGCTTCGGTTTCTCGCTCGGTTCGGCCTTCTTCATGGAGATCGCCAAGTTGCGCGCCGCGCGCCTCCTGTGGGCGCAGATCGTTTCCGCGTTCGGCGGCTCGCCCGAGGCGCGGAAGATGACGATCCACGGTCGCAGCTCGGCCTTCAACAAGACGGTGTTCGATCCCTATGTCAACATGCTGCGCGTGACCAGCGAGGGCTTTTCCGGCGCGGTGGGCGGCGTCGATAGTATGCATCTTGCGCCGTTCGACGAACCGATCCGCTCGCCGGACCGTTTTTCGCGGCGCATCGCGCGTAACGTCCAGATCGTGTTGCAGGAAGAATCGCGTTTTACCGTGCCGATCGACATGGGCGGCGGCTCGTATTACATCGAAAAAATGACCCATGAGTTCGGTCAGGCCGCGTGGCGGCTCTTCCAGGAGATCGAGAAGAGCGGCGGCATGGCCGCCGCCATCGGGGCCGGCACGCCGCAGACGATGGCGGCGGCGACCGCCGCCAAGCGCGCGAAGGCCGTCGAGACGCGCAGCGACGTGGTTCTCGGCACCAACATGTACGCCAATCTGTCCGAGAAAAAGCTGGAAGCGCCGATCGTCGACCGCGCCGCGATGAAGAAGGCGCGCGTGACCGAAGTGGCCCGTTACCGTCGCGCGCACCAACGCTATTCGCTCGGTTTCGATCTGACGGCGATCGAGAAGGGGTTCGCCGGGGCGGGCGGCGACGCGCTCGAACTGGCGATCGACGCGGTCGTCGGCGGAGCCACTCTCGGCGAACTGTTCGAGGTTCTGGCCCGGCTCGACGCCGACCGGCCGGCGGCGCCGCCGCTCAGGATCGCGCGTCTGACCGAATCGTTCGAGCGTCTGCGCCGTGAGGTCGAGAAGAAGTTTGCCGAGGAAGGCCGCCGGGTGCGCATCTTTCTTGCCAACATGGGGCCGATTCCCCAGCACAAGCCGCGCGCGGATTTTTCCCGCGGGTTCTTTGAAGTGGCGGGCTTCGACGTGCTCGGCAACGAGGGCTTTCCGACCGTCGAGGCGGCCGCCGAGGCCGTGTCCGCTTCCGGCGCGCCGGTCGTGGTGATCTGTTCGACCGACGCCACCTATCCCGACTACGTGCCCGAGCTGACCAGGCGTGTCAAGGCGGCCAGGCCGGAAGTGACGGTGATCGTCGCCGGCAAGCAATCGCCGGAAGCCACCGAAGCCTTCAATGCCGCCGGCGTGGACGACTACATCCACGTGCGCGCCAACTGCTATGAAATCAACCGAAAACTGCACGAAAAATACATGGGGTAATGAAAAATGAGCAACTTCCCGAATTTCAGTGAAATGAATTACCGTCCGGTCACGCAGACGGTCGACCGGGCGAGCTGGGAAAAGGCGCTGGAGGAATGCGTCGGTGAGCCGCCGGTGTGGATGACCAACGAGCAGATCCCGGTCAAGGCGCTCTATACCGAGGAGGATGTCGCCGATATCGAACATCTGGGCTTTTCTGCCGGCATCGCGCCCAATCTGCGCGGCCCGTACCCGACGATGTACGTGCAGCGGCCGTGGACCATCCGCCAGTACGCCGGTTTCTCGACGGCGGAGGAGAGCAACGCCTTCTACCGCCGCAATCTGGCGATGGGGCAGAAGGGCCTGTCGGTGGCCTTCGACCTCGCCACCCACCGCGGCTACGATTCCGACCACCCGCGCGTCGTCGGCGACGTCGGCAAGGCGGGCGTCGCCGTCGATTCGATCCTCGACGCCGAAATCCTGTTCTCGGACATCCCGCTCTCCGAAATGTCCGTTTCGATGACCATGAACGGCGCGGTGCTGCCGATCCTCGCTTTCTACATCGTCGCCGGGCTGGAGCAGGGCGCGCGCCTCGATCAGCTCTCGGGCACGATCCAGAACGACATCCTGAAGGAATTCATGGTGCGCAACACCTACATCTACGAACCCAAGGGATCGATGCGCATCATCGGCGACATCTTTGAATATACCTCGAAGTTCATGCCGAAATTCAACAGCATCAGCATTTCCGGCTATCACATGCAGGAAGCCGGGGCGACGGCGGACATCGAGCTGGCCTATACCATTGCCGACGGTCTGGAATACGTGCGCACCGGCATCACCGCCGGCATCGACGTGGACAAGTTTGCGCCGCGGCTCTCCTTCTTCTGGGCCGAGGGGATGAACTATTTCATGGAGGTGTCCAAGCTGCGCGCCGGGCGCCTGTTGTGGGCCAAGCTCCTGAAGCAGTTCGATCCGAAGAATCCCAAGTCGCTGGCCTTGCGCACCCACTCGCAGACCTCCGGCTGGAGCCTGACCGAGCAGGACCCGTTCAACAACGTCGCGCGTACCTGCATCGAGGCGATGGCGGCGACGCTCGGGCACACCCAGTCGCTGCACACCAACGCGCTCGACGAGGCCATCGCGCTGCCGACCGATTTTTCGGCGCGCATCGCCCGCAACACGCAGATCTATCTACAGAGCGAAACGGGCATCTGCAAGGCCATCGATCCGTGGGGCGGCTCGTACTACGTCGAATGGCTGACCGACCAGTTGCGCAAGAAGGCGTGGAATCACATCGTCGAAGTGGAGAAGCTCGGCGGCATGGCCAAGGCCATCGAGACCGGCTTGCCCAAGATGCGCATCGAGGAAGCGGCGGCGCGGCGCCAGGCGCGTATCGACTCGCGCGCCGAACCGATCATCGGCGTGAACAAATACCGGCTGGAGCACGAGGACCCGATCGACATCCTGTCGATCGACAACGCCGCCGTGCTCGCCTCGCAGATCGAGCGCCTGAAGAAGCTGCGCGCCGGGCGTGACAACGCGCGCGTCAAGGACCTGCTCGCGTCCATCACCCGCGCCGCCGAATCGCGCGAAAACGGCAACCTGCTCGAACTTGCCGTCGAAGCGGCCAAGGCGCGCACCAGTCTCGGCGAAATATCGGACGCCATCGAGAAAGTCTTCCCGCGCCACAAGGCGGTGATCCGCTCGATCTCCGGCGTCTACAGTTCGGAATACGCCGAGAACACGGAACTGGCGACGGTGCAGAAGCTGTGCGCCGAATTCGAGCAGCGCCACGGACGGCGTCCGCGGATGCTGGTCGCCAAGATCGGGCAGGACGGGCACGACCGCGGCGCCAAGGTGATTGCCACGGCCTTCTCCGATCTCGGTTTCGACGTCGACGTGAGTCCCCTGTTCATGACGCCGGAGGAAGCCGCCGAGATGGCCGTGGAAAACGACGTGCACGTGGTCGGCTTCAGCTCGCTGGCCGCCGGGCACAACACCCTGCTGCCGCAGCTCGTGCAGGAACTCGGCAAGCGCGGGCGCGGCGACATTCTGGCCTGTATCGGCGGCGTCATTCCGGCGCAGGACTACGATTTTCTCTATCAGAACGGCGCGGCGCTGATCTTCGGTCCGGGCACCGTCATTCCCGTGGCGGCGAAGAAGGTGCTGGAAAAACTCAATGCGGCGCTCGGGTGAGCCGGCGGGGAAACGCGGATGAACGAAGAAGAGAGTATGCGCGGCCATGACGCGCACCATCGCCCCGAATGGGTGCCGGAGCGGGCCGGCGAGGCGGAAGGCTTCACCACCAACGTTATGCCGGGCATCAAGAGCCGGCATGACGGCATGCCCGGCGCGACGAAGGAAACGAGGTTCTACCCGCCGGGGGGACAGCGGCGCGAGCTCGAGGTCGACGAATACGTCGATGGCGTGTTGAGCGGGGATAGGGCCGTACTGGCGCGCGCCATCACGCTCGTCGAAAGCAATGCCGAGCGCCATCAGGACAAGGCGCAGGAAATGCTCTCGCGCCTGATTCCCCACGTCGGCAAGACCGTCCGTATCGGTTTTACCGGCGTGCCGGGTTCCGGCAAGAGTTCCCTGATCGAAACTCTCGGGCTGCGCCTGTGCGAACGCGGGCACCGGCTGGCCGTGCTGGCGGTGGATCCCTCCAGCAGCGTCACCGGCGGCAGCATTCTCGGCGACAAGACGCGCATGGAACAGCTCTCGCGCAATCGCAGCGCCTACATCCGGCCATCGCCGTCCGGCGGCGTGCTCGGCGGTGTGGCCAGAAAGAGCCGGGAGACGATGATCGTCTGCGAGGCCGCCGGTTTCGACGTGATCTTCGTCGAGACGGTCGGTGTCGGGCAGAGCGAGATCACCGTCCGTTCGATGGTCGATCTCTTCTTGCTGCTACAGATCGCCGGCGCCGGCGATGAATTGCAGGGCATCAAGAAAGGCGTCATGGAGCGTTGCGATCTGGTGGTGGTGAACAAGGCCGACGGTGACAACAAGACGCGCGCCCGCGCCGCCCGCGCCGATTACGAACGCATCCTGCGTTACCTTCAGCCATCGACGGAAGGGTGGAAGACGCGGGCGCTGGCCTGTTCGGCCTATACCGGCGAGGGCGTCGATGAATTGTGGGACGTCGTCGAAGCGTTCCGCGCCAACACCTTGGCGTCCGGCGTATTCGAGAAGCGCCGCCAGCAGCAGAATCTCGACTGGATGCACAATCTGGTGGTGGAGCAGATCAAGCGCGCGTTCTACGGCAATGCCAACATCAAGTTGAACATGCAGGCGATCGAGCAGCGGGTGATCGACGGCAAAATCTCCCCGACGCAAGCCGCCACGCATCTGCTTCGACTGGGTTCGGAAGGCGGTTTCAGAGGATAGTTTCAGAAGGCAGAAGGCAGAAGACAGAAGACAGATGGACTTGCGGCGCTTAGCGCCGGAGTGGGGACGAAAAACCGGGCGATGGTTTTTTCGTTTCCGCCCGGCGCGAAGCGCCGCAAGCTCATCTGTCTTCTGTCCTCTCAAACCTCTGTCCTCTGACTCCGTTTCGGGGGCGGTCTTGTTTTCTATCGGGACGGCAATTCACCTTGATCTGTACTGCGTGACACACTGTGATCAGGCAAAAAGGAGGGGATTACCGGAGCCATTCATCGAGCGGGGCGCAAACACGACACTTGCGGCTGTGCTAGCCGCGAGTGTCATTTACTTACTCATCAAGCCTCCTTGTTGCCTTTGATATCGAAGGTGGCGGTAACAGTGCCGCCGCTGCCGCCCTGGGCATTCTGGACGACGTATTCCTCCGTCAC
>JAITAJ010000249.1 GCA_031284185.1 Accumulibacter sp.
GCTCATCCTCGATGAACCGCTCCTGTCGGGCAAGTATGCCCGACCTACGAACCGCACGAACGGGAGGCGTTCATATGATTCCAAATGACACTGACCCCTTTTGCCCCGGCGGAATACCCAACCGGCGCGGACGGTGAAGCGATTCCGGGCCAAAAGCCTTTCGTATTTTTTGTTCCAGCCAGCGAGCGTAGCTTGGAACTGCTTCGCTTGCCCGGGAATCGTATCGAACGGCGCGAAGCACCGCAAGCTCATCTGTCATCTGTCCTCTCAAACCGCTGTCCTCTGAAACTCTGTCCTCTCAAACCGCTGTCCTCTGAAACGTGCTCGGTTTTCTGTCCTCTGAACGGCGCGACAGCGCCGCAAACTCATCTGTCTTCTGTCTTCTCTAACCGCTGTCCTCTGAACCTGTCCTCTCAACCCTCTGTCCTCTGAACCTGTCTTCTGTCCCCTATCCTCTGTCCTCTGAACCCGAGCACTCGGTTTTCTGTCCTCTGAACGGCGCGACAGCGCCGCAAACTCATCTGTCTTCTGTCTTCTCAAACCTCTGTCCTCTGACCCCCTCCCTCCAGGTACGCGGCCCTGACTTCGGCGCTGGCCAGGAGGTCGCGGCCAGTGCCGGTCATGACGATCCGGCCGTGCTGCAACACGTAGGCGCGATGCGCCACGCGCAGGGCATGATGGGCGTTCTGCTCGACGAGCAGGATGGTGACGCCGTGATCCTGATTCAGACTGCGCAGGGTTCGGAATATCTTTTTTATGTAGAGCGGCGCGAGACCGAGCGAGGGTTCGTCGAGCAGCAGGAGCTTGGGCCGGGCCATCAGGCCGCGGGCGATGGCCAACATCTGCTGCTCGCCGCCCGACAGCGTGCCGGCGCGTTGCTCCAGGCGCTCCTCCAGAACGGGGAACAGGGCATACATGCGGGCGAGATCGGCTTCCAGATTCTCGGGATCGGCCATCGCCGCGCCCATCCGCAGGTTCTCCATGACCGTCATGCGCGGAAAGACGCGCCGCCCTTCCGGCACCAGCGAGATGTCGCGCCGGGCGATGAGGTGCGTCGACAGCCGCGAGATGTCCTCGCCATCGAAGACGATGCTCCCCGCCGAAATGCGCGGCTGGCCGAACAAGGACATCAGCAGGGTCGATTTGCCGGCGCCGTTGGCGCCGATCAGGGTGACCACCTCGCCCACCCGCACCGACAGATCGATGCCGCGCAAGGCGTGAACGTGGCCGTAATGGACATGTACCCCGGAAAGTCGCAGCATCAGTCCGCTCCCTCGCCGTCCCGCGAGCCATCGTCCTCTTCCTCGCCGAGATAGGCGGCGATCACTTGCGGATCGTTCTGGATTTCTTCCGGCGTGCCTTCGGCGATCTTGCGCCCGTAATTGAGCACGCAGATGTGGTCGCACACGTTCATCACCACGCTCATGTCGTGTTCGATGAGCAGCAGGGTCAAGCGCTCCTCGGCGACGAGGCGCGGCAAGAGTTCGTTGAGTTCGCCCGATTCGCGCGGATTGAGACCCGCCGCCGGTTCGTCGAGACAGAGCAGCAGGGGATCGACGCACAAGGCGCGGGCGATTTCCACCCGCCGCTGCATTCCATACGGCAGGGCGCCCGCCGGCGTGTCGGCGTGACCGGCCAGCCCCAGACGCTCGAGCCAGCCGACCGCCTTGGCGAGCGCTTCTTCCTCGGCGTCGCGGTAGGACTTCAAGCCGAACAGGCCGGCCAGCGAGAAGAAGGAGGCCCGCTGGAGGACGTTGTGCTGCGCGACGATGAGGTTTTCCAGCACCGTCATCCGCGCGAAGGTGCGGATGTTCTGGAAGGTGCGCACGACCCGCGCGAGATGCGCGACCTGATGGCTGGGCAGGGTCTCCAGACACAGCGCGCCAAGCTCGGGATGGTTGAGGCGAACGCTGCCGGACGTTGGCCGGTAGAAGCCGGTCAGACAGTTGAACAGGGTCGTCTTGCCGGCGCCGTTGGGTCCGATGATGCCGGTGATGCGGCCCGCCGGCACGTCCAGCGACAGGTCGTCGATGGCCGAGAGGCCGCCGAAACGCATGGCCAGGCGCTCGACGGCGAGCAGCACGCCGTTTTCGCCGCTAGACATGAGGTCCGCTCCTCCTCGCGGCCAGACGCAGGGTCGGCTCGCGCTGCGCGAGAATTCCGCCCGGTCGCCAGATCATGATCAGGATCATCGCCGCGCCGAACAGCAACATGCGGTACTCGGCGAAGTCGCGCCCGATCTCCGGGATCAGCACCAGCACCAGCGAGGCAAGCACGACGCCAAGCTGACTGCCCATGCCGCCCAGGACGACGATCGCCAGAATGATCGCCGATTCGTTGAAGGTGAAGGATTCGGGCGAGATGAAGCCTTGCCGCGCGGCGAAGAAGACGCCGGCGACGCCGCCGAGCATGGCGCCGAGCGCGAAGGCCGAGAGCTTGACCTTGGTCACGTTCATGCCCAGCGCGCGGCAGGCGATCTCGTCCTCGCGCATGGCTTCCCAGGCGCGTCCGATGGGCAGCCGGCGCAGGCGCGTGACGAGCGCGTTGGTGACGAGCGCGAGCATCAGGATGACGTAGTACAGAAAGATGATGCGGTGCATCGGGGAAAATTCCAGCCCGAAGAAGGCGGCAAAGGTCGGCGCGTCGCCCGGCGGCGCGAAGGGCAGCCCGAAGAAGGCCGGTCGCGGGATCTGCGAAATGCCGTTCGGCCCGCCCGAAAGCGCCGTCCAGTTGACCAGCACCACACGGATGATTTCGCCGAAGCCGAGCGTGACGATGGCGAGATAGTCGCCGCGCAGGCGCAGACTCGGCCAGCCCACCGCCAGCCCGAACACGGCGGCGATCAGCCCGGCGACCGGCAGGGCTTCCCAGAAGCCCCAGCCGAGCTGCGTGGAGAAGAGCGCGTAGGCATACGCGCCGACCGCGTAGAAGGCGGCGTGTCCCATGTCCAGCAGACCGGCCAGCCCGACCACCACGTTGAGACCCCAGCCAAGCATCACGTAGATCAGTACCGTCGTCGCGATGTCGACGACGTAGCGGTTGCCGTGAAAGGCGAGCGGCAGGACGAGCGAGAGGCCGAAGATCAGCCAGGCGAGCGCCGCGGGCACGCGGTTGTGCCGCGCGGGCTTTGGCGCCGTCCCGGGCGCCGTCTCCTCGCGCCGGTCGTCCGTCACGCGGCGCCGCCACAGCCGGTCGAGACCGAAACGCAGCAGCAGCCGTCCGCAGAACACGACGGCGACGAAGACGGCGAGCCACGGCCAGCGCG